>NZ_JAJEQU010000009.1:0-133195 GCF_020687575.1 Roseburia sp. CLA-AA-H209 | reverse complement strand
CATCAGTTTAAACTCATAACTATAACGCATAAAAACACCCTCCTTACTGGTTGTCCAGTAAAGAGGGTACATATCACATCCAGTGGAAGTTCTTTTCTGTCCATGCTGCGGATTTCGATGTAACGGTCCTGGCAGAGTCTTTGAATTATCATATCAATTTCTTCCGGCAGTCCCTGCAATTCTGCCTGTACCGAGCCGTCATATTCATTGCGCACCCAGCCAGTCACACCAAAATGCCCCGCCAGATGCGACATTCGATAGCGGAATCCCACACCCTGGACATATCCGTTAAACTGATAAAAAACACGAATTTTTCTATTTTCTGACATACGACCACCTCTCTTTATCATTCCAATGGTAGCAATCTCTTCCATCCAGACTAACGTGCCCGTTGCCTTTTTAAGTTTCTGATCAACTGTGGCGTATGTAATGCCAGTATCCGGTTGACCTGATTGACAACATGTGAATTATTTAACACATATACGATTCCAGCACTTAATCCCAACAGGATAAAAAATGCTATCCAGCCCCAGTCACCCAGATAATCATAGATTCCGGCAAACATCAGAATATCCCGCAAAATCCGGTGCAGCATATATACCGGCATGGTATTCTGTCCGATTACTGACAACCTTGTCTTTCCTCTCGGAATGAAAAACATAATTGCCCAGGAAATAAGAAATGCTGCAATCATCAGGGAAAGGCGGACCATCGGTCCTTTCCACACTTCTTCCAGTTCATAATAGGATATATTTTCATATACCATTCCCAGGGAATCTTTCAACCTTGCTCCATATGCCAGAATAAAGATACAGATTGCCTCCGCGCATGGAACCACCAATCTCTGAAGCTTTGGCTGCAATGCTTTTTCCAGTGTCTTCTGCTCCAGAAAATAGCCCAGATAGAAAAACGGTCCAAATACCAGAATTCGTGACAGACATAAAAAGTCCCCCACATTTTTAAAATAGCCAGCTGTTAATGCCAGCACTACCGTAAGCAAAAGAACCGGCATCGCTTTACATTTACGGACAAGTGGTATCGTCAGATACCATACAATCATTGCAAATAAATACCACGGTGCACCACTTTGGGAAAAGAAATCTATCTCCGTAAATTTTTCAAATCCCGCAATGGCATATACTATCTGAATTGCCACAACGAACACAACATATGCTTTCAGCAGATACAATATTTTCTTAAAATTATATTGTCCATTTTTATAAATTTTCTTGGCAAAATAACCGGAGATAAATACAAAAAGCGGCATATGAAATACATAGATGAGCCGTTTCACTACCACCAGTGGATTGTCTCCACGGATTGGGAGCAGGAAATGTCCAAGCACAACTAAGAATATCAATACCGCTTTTAAATTATCAAAAAAATAGTCTCTTTCTTTATTCATCCTTTTACATCCTCGCATTACCGAAAATGTATTATAGAACTTTTGCGGGAGATGTCAAGATTTTTTATCATTTAGGGCGAATTTAGGGTGAATTTGCCCGACGAAAAAGGAGCATCCAGTTTCCCGAATGCTCCTTCCAAATATACCTAAAATACGCTTGTATCACCAATTCCCATATTAACCTCCTAAAGATGATATCATCTTGTAATATAATATTATTCTAAAATTTCTACTTTTCTTCCTCGGGGAAAAAGATGTACAAAATATTTTCGTCATCCCCTGCAACTTCAAAACATACACTATTTCCATCTGACCGAATGCTATCATCCGTTATCTCAGAATCTCCAAACATTCCATATTCTCCGTTCCATGTAATTGTTCCATAATCTACAAGCATCTGCCCATTTTTATTTATCAAACAAATCTGATTATCTTCATTCAGCAGGAAAAAGCAGTCTTCTTTATGCCAGCACTCAAAATAACGCTTGTCATATAATGGATTCCCATTGGAATCTTCCAATTTCCATGTATCATTTGTTTGATATAATCTATACTCTCCATTTTTCCCCAATGTATAGTCACTAGAATTCTCACTACTTGAGCTTTCTTCATTCACCTGAATTTGTCCTTCACTTGATAAACTATACTTATTCTGGGACTCCAAATCCCCTAAATCTGTCAAATTGCCATTTTCATCTATCGAATATAATTCATACTGATAACCTTCTGCCCAATAATCAACTGTTACAAAGATAAAACTATTGTCATCTTCTACTGTCATGCCACTTGGAGTAGCCAGCTCATTCCATTCCTGTAATCTTTCTTCCTTCAAATTGTATAATGATACATTGTAATATGCTTCTAAGCCGCTTGACTCATCTTTTGGTTTCAATGCACCACCTATACAAACCAATATCCTGTCATTAGAAATAAGCTCTGTATTTAATACCGTTAAATCTACTGTATCATACATTGCACGGTCAATATCCTCTATCTCAAGAAGATTAATATCACATAGCATATCCCCTTTTATATCATAATATCTAAGCGAAATATCCTGATTCATATAATCTGTAGAATATGTATAATTCAGTTCATAGAAAAAAGGCGAATCGGCACTAATCTCTCCTAAATGAGGTGTAACTCTCTCTACTTTTCCATCCAGAATCTTCTGTCCATTGCTATCTAAAACTTCCTCTTCCCCTTCATATTCACACACAAAATATACTTCATCCTTATCACTTTCCTCCTCTTCTCCCCTGACAAGCTGGATGTTGTCATATTCAACCGGAATAACTTCATTGCCATCTTTGTCAATTACTCCGTATAATAATCCATCATTTTTAGAAACAATAACATATCCTGATGCATAATCTTCCAAATCATATTCCGTTGTTATTTTATAATTTTTCCCTTCTGATATACCCTCTGTTTCCGCTTCTAACTCACTGTCATTTTCTGATTTGCTTATTTCGGTTTCAGTTTTCTTTTGTGGCACATATGTTTTTTCTTCTTTTCCGCAGCCCGAAAAAATTATCCCTGATATTGCCAGTAATATCATAGTTTTTTTAACTATTTCTCTTTTCATTTTCTCTTCCTCTCTCCAAATCTATTCATCACTTTTTCTTAATCATTTATATTTTAAAACATTTTGTTTTAAAAATCAATATAACAAATTGTTTTATGTATATTAAATTCAAGAGAGGTAACTAAATGACAACTACAATTCATCGTTACAAGCATATACGTGATTTACGTGAAGATTCAGATATAACGCAAGAGCAGATGGCTCAGGTTCTTAGCTGTAGTCAAGTAGCGTATTCTTATTACGAATTGGGGAAACGTGATATTCCAACCGATATTCTTATAAAACTTGCGGACTATTATAATGTATCAATAGACTATTTGCTTGATCAAACTAATAATAAACTTCGGAATTTCTAAGCATCACACATATTGACTATGCGATTTTTCTCGCCACTTGCACCTACAGGACCTGCCACCGGCAGTTTCTTACGAATGAATGGCAAGTAAAAAAGGGTACTTGAAAAGCCAAGTACCCTAGTGTATAATCTACTTAGAAAGGTAATCGGATATGCTCCGATTTGCCCTCAGTGAAAACTATTTTTGAAATAGCATCTACTTTTGGACGAGTGGGATGCTATTTCTTTTTATTATTATGATTATCTATGTAAGATAGCGCCGCAAATATTACTAGCAACAAAGTAAGAACTTCTATTGTGTTCATAGGGCATCACCCTCCTTTACCAACTAGAGGGCATCTAATAATCGGAAAACACATCCTGCTTTCTTTTTCAATTATACATTAATATTATACCATGTGAAGAACGTATGTTCAATAAGTTTGTTTTTAATTATCTATCTACATCTTTCCGTACAATCCCTTCTCCATCAAACTCCGGGATAAAGCTCTCCTCTGCCACATCTCCTTCCTGGATGAAGCCATTTTCAATGCCAAGTTCAATCGCATAATCCACCACCGCATCATATTCCGTTTCCGTTACCCGGCGGCTTAATTCCGGATACTCCCTGCACTGTGGCAGCGGCGTATACTGATTCATAATGCTGATAAAAATCTGACCGCCATAGGTCTTAAGAAGATAAGATATCACACGCTTGGAATCTTCCACACAGTCCGGCATAACAAGATGGCGCACAATGACGCCTTTTCTCATCAGAAGAGACTCCCCGGCTTCGCTGCGCTCCTGATATTCTGCTGCGTCAAATATCATATTATTCTGCTGTTCCAAAATTTTCTTTTTCTCATCTGCCAGAAATTCTACACTGCTGCCTTCTTTGCCTGCTGCCCGTTCGAAAACAAATTCCGGCTCGCCTACCTGCCGCACCATTTCTGCAATTGCTGCACTGGCACAAGTAAAATAGTCCGCTGCATGGGAATACCTGCTGCTGATTGCGCTGTCAACATATTTTAAATCAGGAAGATAAATATCCACATAACCCTCTAACAGGCGAAGTGTTTCCACCTTTTCATAGGAGCTGGTATTGTAAACAATCGGAAGATAAAGTCCCTGCTGCTTTGCCAGCTTCAGTGCTTCAACCACCTGTGGTACAAAATGTCCTGCCGTTACCAGATTGATATTATTTGCACCCTTTTCCTGCAATTCCAGGAAAATTTCTGCCAGCCGCTCTATACTTATTTCAATTCCAGCTTTTCCTGTGGCAATATTGTGATTCTGGCAGAAGATACAGCCTAAATTACAGCCGCTGAAAAATACCGTTCCGGAGCCATTCTGCCCGGAAATGCACGGTTCTTCCCACATATGAAGTGCTGCTCTTGCAGCCTTTATAGCTGCTGTCTGACCGCAGACTCCCATTTCACCTTTTTTACGATTTACCCCACATTCTCTTGGGCAGAGCATACAATTTTCCATCTCTTTTTCCTTTCCTTTATTTTTTCTTGCGGTTCTTCCCACTCCCACCGGATTAGTCTTGCCTTTTCCGATTCTATCATATATAGTTATTCTTGTAGGATATTTTCTTATCGTAACTATAACTTTTTTATATAACCTAACACAAATCTTTGAAATCACAAAGGAGTCTGACTATGAATACATCGATTCAAAACTGCATGGTTGCCCAGTCCGGCGGACCAACCGTTGCAATAAATGCAAGCCTTGCCGGTGTCATTAAAGGTGCTGCCGGCTGCTATGGCACTGTTTACGGTTCCGTAAATGGAATCTTAGGTATTTTAAATGAACATTATCTTAACCTTTCCGAAATTATGGAATCAGACGATAATGCATTAGAGCGTCTGATTCACACACCGGCAATGTACCTTGGTTCCTGCCGTTTTAAGCTGCCGGATTTTATGGATGATGATTCTTCTTATAACTATATTTTCAAACAGTTTGAAAAGCTGAATATCGGTGCATTCTTCTATATCGGCGGAAATGATTCCATGGATACCGTATTAAAGCTTTCCGAATATGCCGAGCGAATCGGAAGCAATGTCCGCATTATTGGTATTCCAAAGACCATCGATAATGACCTGATGGTAACAGACCACACTCCGGGATTTGGCTCCGCCGCCAAATATATTGCATCTTCTTTACTTGAAATTGCACATGATACATTTATCTATGCCGTAAAGAGTGTAACAATCGTAGAAATTATGGGACGCGATGCCGGCTGGCTGACCGCCGCTTCCGCCCTTGCCAGAAACGAATACAGCGATGCACCGCATCTTATTTATCTTCCGGAATGCAATTTTGATAAAGATGAGTTCTTAACGGATGTGCGTGCTCTCTTAGAGGAACACAACAATATTATTATTGCGGTATCTGAAGGAATTCATGATGCAGAAGGCAATTATATCTGTGCCGGAGAAAGCAAGGAAGATACCTTCGGTCACAGCCAGTTAAGCGGTGCCGGTAAAGCGCTGGAATATCTGATTAAAGACAATATCAACGTAAAAGTCCGTTCTGTAGAAGTAAATGTATTACAACGTTGCGCTGCCCACCTTTCTTCTGCCACCGATTTAAATGAAGCAGTTGCTTCCGGTGAACATGCTGTTGCTTTTGCAAAACAGGGTATTACCGCTTCTATGGTAACCATGAACCGTACTTCCAATGCACCATATACCATCGAATACGGTTATGCAGAAATCAAAAATATTGCGAACGAAGCAAAATCCGTTCCAAGAGCATGGATTAACGAGCGTGGAAATGACGTTACCGAAGAAATGGTAGCATATCTTCTCCCACTGATTCAGGGCGAGACTTCCATTTCCTATGAAAATGGACTGCCAAATTATATGAACGTGTCACACCTAACTAACAAACGTTAGTTACCTGCATAAACTACGAGAAACACGCTTTGTGAGTTTCTCGAGTTATCGCGGTGCTCGCCAAATCTGCATGCAAGCATGCGATTTTTCTCGCTACTCGCATATACAAAATCCGCTGTCCCGGTTGAGACATTTTAATCAGTCTTTTCCGATACAGCGGATTTTTATTCCGAAATCATCTCAATGAATTTGCCGACTTCAGCCCATGCCCGCTTGGATTCCGGCATCATAAGCATTGCCATCTGGAATACATGAAACATTCCTTCGTAAATGCTTAAGCGGACTTTTACGCCCTGCTTCTTTGCCTTTTCTGCTACAGATGTGGAATCACTTAAAAGCATCTCGTAAGAACCTACCTGAATCAGCATTGGCGGAAATCCTGTGAAGTCACCAAACAACGGTGAAATATAAGGATTCGTTTCGTCTGCGTCTCCTACATAATCCTTATTATAAATGAGACTGTCTCTTGTATTTCCAAATAAAGGGTCCCGCTCATAATTCGTATCATAGGATTCACCACTGGCAGTCAGATCTGTCCAGGGAGACATAGCAATCAGTCCGCAGGGAAGTGCTTTCCCATGATCCTTTAAGTACATGCAAAGTGCCAATGCCAGTCCACCTCCGGCAGAATCACCTGCCACAATAATCTGTTCCGGCTTAAATCCACAGCTTAGCAGCCATTCATAGGCTTCCACCGTATCTTCCAATGCTGCCGGGAAAGGATGCTCCGGTGCCACGCGGTAATCGATGGTCAGCACACTGATTCCTCTTCCCACCTCGCTGTAAAGTCCGGCAAAGGTGCGGTAGGCATTTCGCATTTTTCCAATATACCCGCCACCATGCAGCTGCAGAACTACTTTATCTTCCCTCGGATTCTGCATGGAGGTTAAAAGCTCCATTTCAAACTGTGGCATCCTAATTTTCTGCATCAGAAAACAGTCCGGGCATTTCCACGCCGGTTCCACCATTTTCTTACGAAGCTCTCCGGTCTTTAATTTTCTTCCTATCAAGTTATCACTTGCAAAACGGGCAATTAGGTCACGGATGACTCTGCCCTGTACACTCGTCTTACTTTCTTCCATAATCACCTTACATGAAATCTTCTCTTTAACTCTAGTCTGGCTCTGCGGTCACCGATAATCAGCGTTCCTAGGAATAAAAATACCGATATTCCAAATGCCAGTTCACTTAAGCCCGGATGGGTCACGATGTGAAGTGCTATCAAAAGCAGCGGTATCAGGCTGCATACAATTCCAAACAACTGGAACATCAGATAACTCTGCCAGTTTCTGGAATTGATAATCATGAGCAGAACAATACCTGCATCTAACAGCATAATGCCTGCCGGAAGCACATAATTAACCGACCAGCCATGAAATCCCACTATCCAGTCAATCAGAATCACATATAAAATTCCGGATAATGTAGTTGCTATGATTTTCGTCCGATATCCATTATTGCTTAAAATATCCAGCCGGAAAATCAGGAAGAGATACCAAAGTCCTGCAATTGCAATCAGGCTCCAGAGCTTTCCCTGATACCAGATATAATTGAGATAGCCTGCTGCCACACTGCCTAATAACACCAGAAAGAATATAATATTTGTCACAAATTTTAATCTTCTGGTGGGAATCCATGCATCCGGATAGGTATTGTGTCCTTCTTCTCCCTCTTCTAATACACTGTGGCACAGCGGACAGATCTGGCTGTCATCTAAGATTTCCACATTACAGTTCTTACATTTACTCATAATACACACCATTACTTTCTATTTCCACATTCAGACCATCCTCTGACAGTTTCCGGAAAAATCCACGCTGCAGGGATGTATCTTTTAAAACAGAACTAAAGGTAAATGCCAGCGTATCCTGATAGGAACAAATCGTTCCCTTGATATTCTGTCCCTTTGACATGGCAAGGAATGCATAAAACATCTTGATATATGGCTGGTAATCCTCTTCCACTTTCACATTTCCAATGTTGGTTACGGTTGATGTATTTGCCAGTGCTGCCGATGTATACACATAACGCATGGCAATATTTTTCAAAAACAGCGGTACTGCTCTTGCAACCAATAATTTTTCATTGGAAACATTATAGGAAAACAGTTCCTCTAAATGCTCTTTATTAATCTGTTGATGAAGACTCTCTGTAGTAATCTTCAATACTTCTTCAAACGTATAGGAATCCTCCACCGGTTCAAACTCTGCAGATACTACCGTAAAAAAGTTCTTGGTGGTAATGGAATTAAAATATGGTCTTAAATTCACCGGAACCGCTACACGAATCGGACGTTTGTCCGGCATGCCATGCAGATATTCCCGATATACGCTGTAAGCAAATGCCGCAACCAGATACTCATTGATGCTGACACCATATTTATGACATACCTCTTTTAATGCCGGAATCTTTACAAATCCATGAATCACTCCAAATTCATCGGTTCGTAATTTTTCCCCTTTGATAAGATATGCTTTCTTTGTCTTATATCCCTTGGCATAGCTGTGCTTGTAATTTTTAAGGAAGCTGTCCTCACGGTTCATGGATGTGTCGCTGCTTAACTTATCTCCCAGCTTCTCCTTCAGTTCCGGATGCACCAGTCTTAAATACTGATAGGTCAGCTCCTTTAAGAAATTGATTCCGCCCATGCCATCTGTCAGTACATGAAAAACCTCAAGGTTAATCCGGCATTTATAATAAGTTACCCGGAAAAGATAGCTGTGGTTCTTATTCTGTCTGATAAAACGGCATGGAAAATGTCTTTCTTCCTGTACTCTTGGAGCAGTTTTGCCATTTTCTTCAAAATAATACCAGAAAATCCCCTGACGCAGTCTTAAGTTAAAGCCCGGAAATTTTGGAAGTACGATATCCAGTGCCTGCTGCAGATACTCCGGCTGCACCTCTTCCTTTAAGGTAACTGCAATCCGGTACACATTGCTCATTGATTCTCCTGCAATGACCGGAAAAAGATGTGCCGTATTATCCAGCCGGTCCCATTTGATATCGGTATGACGACGCTTATTATCTTCTGCTTTCTGCTGCTGCTTCTCCTGCTTTTCTAGTTCCTTTGAAGCGGCTTTTTCGTGCCGGCTCTGCTCTTTGACCGCCCGCTTTTCCTGTTTGCTCTCTGCTTTGGCAGCGGCTTTCTCCTTCTTTATCTTCTCTTTATTTTGTTGTCTTAGCTTTTTTTCTTCTTTACTCATAACGAATATTATAAAATAATACGCATAAAAATACAACCGGCGTTTCTAAGCTGTCGGCATTTTTCGTCTCGGCAGGCAGACCTTAAATGTTGTCCGGCCGTTTTCACTCATTACACGGATGGTTCCTCCATGCAGATCCACCAGTTCTTTTGCGATGGCAAGTCCCAGACCCGCTCCTCCGCTGTTGGTCTGTCTCGCTTCATCCCGCCGATAGAATTTGTCAAAAATACGCTGCTGTTCTTCCGGTGATATGGTCTGCCCCTGATTACTGAACAGGATAACGGTTCCCGGTGGCTCCTCCCATGCGGAAATAACAATGGTACTGTCCGGGTTGCTGTAGGCAATGGCATTTTTTAATATGTTATTGAAAATCCGCGCCAGCTTATCTGCATCTCCATATACTTTGCAGTTTTCATCAGCCCGTATTTCCACTTTCTTATGTTCCGGTGCAAGAAGCGGGTAGACTTCATCCGACAGCTGCATCAGCATATAATAAAGGTCTATCTCTGTCGTTGCCAGTTCAATATCCTGCCGGTTAAAACGGGTAATGTCAAAAAATTCATTCACCAGAACTTCCAGTCTCAGTGCTTTGTCCAGGGTGACATGGATAAATTTATCCTGCTGCTCTTTTGAAATATCCGGCATCTCCTCTAATAATTTCAGATACCCAATCACAGAGGTAAGCGGTGTCCGGATATCGTGGGCAAGATACAATACCAGCTCATCCTTCTTCTTCTCTGCCATCTGAATATCATAAAGCTGCCGGTTTAAAGTTGCATTCACGCTGTTTAACTTTTCTTCCATGGCAGCCATTTCCTTCGACATGCGGATCTGTCTGCCATCATGATGCACCAATGCATTGATTCCGTCATCGATTTCCTGAAAATATTTTGTAAATGAATTTAAAAAGAAGTAAAACATCAGACAGAATACCAGTGCAATTGCCCCAAAGAAAATCAGTTCGAAGTGATTTCCGATATTATGCCAATAGAAATCTCTCGCATCTTCATAAGTCATGCTGGTAAAATCATAAAGAAACCTTACAATTCCATCCGCAAATCTGCCCTGCAGCACATACTGGTAGAGAAACCAGATGCCAAAGAAAGCTCCTGCCATCAGTAATATAATCCGGGAAAATATTTTTCGTCTTACCGGTGCAAAATCCAGTTTTTTATTATTATTGTCATCCTTCAATCTTATATCCCACTCCCCATACTGTCTTAATGTATTTTGGACGTTCACCGGTATCCTTAAGTTTCTCCCGCAGATGCCGGATGTGAACGGTTATGGTATTGTTGCTTTTGCTGTAATATTCGTCTTTCCAGATAATATGAAACAGCTCTTCCGCACTGAGTACCCTGCCTTTTGCTTCACACAACGCCTGCAAAATCGTAAATTCTGTCGGTGTAAGTGAAATCTCATCTCCATCCAGATAGCATTCATGTGCACATTTCTTTAACAAAATTCCACGGCATATAATAGTATCATCCGATTCCGTTCCTGCATGATTTGATGCATAAGTTCCATCTGCCGCATCATATGAACCATTTGCAGATGTATTTTCTATTATATTACCGTCGAAAGACATATTCTCTGCCGGCTGGTCCGTCCTTGCTCCATAGCGCTCATAACGGCGTAACTGTGCCTTCACTCTTGCAACCAGTTCCAGCGGAAGAAACGGTTTTGTCACATAATCATCTGCTCCTATGGTAAGTCCGGTTATTTTATCCACTTCGGAATCTTTTGCAGTTAACATAATAACCGGATAATTCTCTTTTTTTCGAATCCGGCGGCACAACTCCAGTCCACTAATCCCCGGCAGCATAATATCCAAAATTGCAAGGTCAATTTTCTCATGCTCTATTGCATCTATTGCTGTATCTCCATCGTAACACTTGATTACGTCAAACTTCTCACTTACCAGATATATCTCTACTAAGTCTGCAATCTCCTTCTCATCATCCACCACAAGAATACGGTTTTTCATAAAAATCCCTCCTGCCCGTCTGCTATTCCAAACACATTATAGCATACAGACAAAGGAGGGATTCCTTATTATTTATTAAGATTTACTGAACTTTGCCAACATGGCGGTGAGGATGAATCCGCCATAAACCCGGTGCAAAAATCACTAACATCGGGTATAATTCCAATCGACCAACCAGCATGTCAAACATCAATACCAGCTTGGATAAAACACTGAACCCACCAAAGTTACCGGTCGGTCCTACCCTGTTAAGTCCCGGTCCGACATTATTAAAGGTTGCCATAACTGCTGTAAAGTTCGTTGTCATATCAAAATTATCAAGACTGATTAACAACACTGATACGATAAGAATAACAACATAGCCTGCCAGATAGCATAACACAGTCTTTACCACATTATCCGGTATTCGTCTTCCGTCCATATGTACCTTCTGCACACTTCTCGGATGGGTCACAGACATAATTTCATTACGGACAGATTTTACCATAATAATGAGACGGGAAACCTTAAATCCACCGCCGGTACTTCCGGCACAGGCTCCGACAAACATTAAAAGCACCAGAATCATTCTTGAAAATTCCGGCCAGAGATTAAAATCTGCCGTGGCAAATCCTGTAGTACTGATAACAGATGCCACCTGAAAGATTGCCTGCTGGAATGCTTTTCCAAAAGAAGCAAAGCTGGCTCTGATATTAAATGCAATAAGCAGTGCCGAACCGAATACTATCAAAAGATAGTAACGCATTTCCTCACACATCAGTGCTTCCTTCGGCCGCTTAATCAAAAACATATAATATACAGTAAAATTAATGGAACAGATAATCATAAATACCGTAATGATAATCTGCACCGCTGTACTATAAGATGCTATACTACTGTTCAATAGTCCAAATCCACCGGTTCCCACGGTACCAAAGGTCAATGTCATGGAATCAAAGAGTGGCATTCCTGCTATTAACAGCGCTATAATCTCAATCACCGTAAAGACTACATAGATTCCATAGAGAATCATTGCAGTAGTCTTTACCTTTGGAACCAGTTTTCCAACAGATGGTCCCGGGCTTTCTGCACGCATCAGATGCATACTGGAGCTGTCGGAAAGGGGCATGACTGCCATAATAAATACCAGCACACCCATACCACCAATCCAGTGGGTAAAGCAACGCCAGAAAGCTGTTCCACGGGAAAGTTTCTCTACATCACTTAAGATACTTGAACCTGTTGTCGTAAAGCCGGAAATTGTCTCAAATAACGCATCAATATAAGATGGAAATTCTCCGGTTAAATACATGGGCAATGCGCCAATCAGACTGAGGATTATCCAGCTTAATGCAACTGCTGCAAATCCTTCTTTTGAATAAAATACACTGCTCTTCGGTTTTCTTCTTCTGCCCCAAAACCCAATCAGCATACAGGCAAGTCCGGTAATCAGATATAAAAAGCCTTCCTTTTCCTGATAAATACCTGCTGTTGCTGCCGGAAGCAGAAGAAAGATTCCCACGAAGCATATAACACTGCTTAATATGTATCGAATCATGGAATAATTCATGACAAGCCTCCTACCTTAATGCATCCCGGATATCATGTAACCCTGTCGTCGTGGTAACAAGAATTACCGTATCTCCCACTTCAATTACACTCTGTCCTTTTGGAATGGTCACTTTTCCTTTATGGGTGATACATCCAATCAGCATCTTAGGTTTCAAGCGAAGATCCTGCAATGGAATTCCAACCACCGGAGAACCCTCTTTAATTAAAAATTCCAGTGCTTCTACCCGGTTATCATTCAGCCGGTACAATGTCTCAATATTGCTTCCCATGGAGTTTTTCATAGCACGTACATACTTGATAATACTCTCGGAAGTAATAAATTTCGGATAAATAATACTTCCTACATCTAACTGGTCAATAATATCATCATAAGAAATACGATGAACTTTAGTAATCAGTTTTGCAGAAGATAAACTCTTTGCAAACAATGCCAGCATGATATTCTCTTCATCAAAATTAGTGGTTGCCACAAAGGCTTCTGTCTCTAACAATCCCTCTTCGATTAAAAGGTCTTTATCTGTTGCATCACCACAGATAATCATCGCCTTTGGAACCATTTCATTTAATTCTTCGCAGCGTTCTTCGTCACGCTCTACAATTTTGACACGGATACCCATTTCCAAAAGCTGCTTTGCAAGATAAACAGAAGTTCTTCCGCCACCAACAATCAGTGCATCTCTCGCAGAAGAAGTAGGCACACCCAGTTTCTTAAAGAATTCAATGGTTTTAGCCGGTGTCCCTACAATAGAAATCTCATCCCTGGCTTTCAACTCAAAATTACCATCCGGAATATATACTTCATCTCCACGCTCAACCACTGCTATCAGTACGTCACAATGCAGTCTGCTTCCCATATCCTTAAGCTGCATATTACAAAGAGGGTTGTCCTCCTCAATCCGGTAGTTGACTAATTCCACCCGGCTCTTGGCAAATGAATCCACTTTGAGCGCGGAAGGGAATTTCAGCAGTCTCGCCATTTCGCGTGCTGCTGCAAGCTGTGGATTGATAATCATGGACAACCCTAATTCCTCTTTAATAAAACCTATTTCTCTACTGTATACAGGATTGCTGACTCTTGCAATCGTATGGCAGCCTCCTGCTTTTTTTGCGATCAGACAGCATAAAAGATTCAGTTCATCTGAACCTGTCACTGCAATCATAAGGTCTGCATCTGCAATCCCTGCATCTGTCTGTGCATTAAAACTTGCACCATTTCCAATAATTCCCATTACATCACAGACATTGGTCACTGCCTCTACAGCCTGCTGTCTGCAATCAATTACTGTAATATCATGTTTTTCTTTACTAAGCTGTTCTGCAAGTGTTGCACCTACATTACCACAGCCCACTATAATTATCTTCATAGCTTCTCCTATGCTTGTTCTCATACATATTGATTGGTCGTTGAAGCAAATACCTATGACGAATTATAGCAGACTTTATAAATAATGCAATCCCGGTTTTACCCAATCCTAATTCTGGGCAAATCTTGCCAGGAACTGCTTTGTTCTCTCTTCTTTCGGATGCTCGATTACTTCCTTCGGGTCACCCTGTTCAATAATATAACCGCCATCCATAAAAATGACACGGTCAGCCACATCTCTGGCAAATGCCATCTCATGAGTTACAATTACCATGGTCATATGCTCACTTGCCAGCTGACGGATTACTTTTAAGATTTCTCCGGTAAGCTCCGGATCTAATGCGGAGGTTGGCTCATCAAAGAATAAAATCTGTGGATGAAGTGCTAACGCTCTTGCAATGGCAACTCTCTGCTGCTGTCCACCAGAAAGCTGGCATGGATAGCAGTCTGCCTTATCGGATAACCCCATTTTTTCAAGAAGCTCCATTGCTTCTTTCTTTACTTCTTCTTTATTCCGCTTCTGCACATGTACCGGTGCATCCATCAGATTCTTTAACACGGAATAATGTGGAAACAGATTAAAGTTCTGAAATACCAGTCCGAAATATCCCTGAATCTTTTTTAATTCTGCGTTTCCCACATACTGGGATTTTCCATCCGCACCGGTTGACACCGCATGCTCACCGAGATAAACCAGTTCTCCTTCATCCATTGTCTCAAGAAGTGTGGCACAACGCAGCAGTGTTGATTTACCGGAACCGGAAGGACCGATAATTGCTACAACCTCACCCTGTTCCACGGAGAGTGAAATATCATGAAGTACATCTACAGCCCCAAAGCTTTTCTTTACATTCTTTATCTCTAACAGCTTCATTCTTTTCCTCTCCTTACTTATAATAACTCAGTTTCTTTTCAATTCGTTCCATGATAAATGCCACTACAAAGTTAAAGATGTAGTAGAAAAGTCCTGCTACAAACAATGGCATGATGCTGCTGACACGGGCTGCAATCTGTTTTGCAATGGTAAACATTTCTGCATAAGCCAGTACAAATGCCATGGAAGTATCTTTTACCAGTGTAATAACTTCATTGGTTACCGGCGGCACCACGCGTTTTACCATCTGCGGGAAAATGATTTTACAGAAGGTCTGTGCCTTAGAGTATCCCAATACTTTGGCTGCTTCATACTGCCCTACCGGGATTCCCTCGATTCCTGCACGGTAAATCTCTGCGAAATATGCCGCATAATTAATGGAGAAACCAATGATTGTTGCATAAAAGCTATACTCTTTGGAGATTCGGATTCCAAATAAGTAATATGGTCCGAAATACACCACCAGAAGCTGAAGCATCAGCGGAGTTCCACGCATAATGGATATGTATAATTTTACAAGCCACTGCACCGGCTTAATCCGTGACTTTCTTCCAAATGCCACTAAAAGTCCTAACGGCAGTGAAAATACCAATGTTAATACAAATATAGAAAGTGATGCCAGCATACCGGAACCCAGCTGCTGTGCTACAGCAATAAATGACATATCTATTCTCCTAAGCAAACCATTTCTGGTAAATTATAATCTGTGTAGTTATTTACGATAGTAGTAAATGTTCCATCTTTTACCATCTCATCCAAGGTCTTCTGAACCTGGTCTTTTAACTCTGTATTACCTTTTTTAAATCCGATTGCATACTGCTCGCTGGATACCTGTTCATCCAACATACGGAAAGCATCTCCTCTTGATGACATCTGGTATTTTGCTACTCCGATATCCAATACTACTGCATCTACAGCACCGGACTCCAAGTTCATAAATGCAGTATTGTAATCAGCTACCTGCTGAAGTTCAGCAAAAGATGCAGTCAGCTCTTTATTTTCATCGGTTGCATCATCTCCCTGTAATGCTGCAAGTCCTGAAGAATCAGCCTGAACGTCTACTACTTTTCCTGCCAGATCTGATAATTTATTAATATCCGAATCTTTTGCAACAACTACAACGATACTGTTGTCTACATATGGATCAGAGAATGTATAATCATCTTCTCTTCCGTTCATGGTAAATCCGTTCCAGATACAGTCAATGGAACCTGACTCTAATTCCATATCTTTTGAATCCCAGTTAATTGGTTTCTTTACCAGTTCCCATCCGTTACGGTCGCATACTTCCTGTGCCAGTTCAAGGTCAAATCCGGTATAATCTCCATCCTCATCCATATAACCATATGGTGGAAATTCTGCGTCAAATCCTACAACAAACTGGGTACGGTCTGAACCATTGTCGCTCTTTGCATTTTCAGTATTCTGGACAGATGCATTGTCTTTCTTATCTGCATCCTTACTTCCACAGCCAGCCAGTGACACGGTCATTGCAGCTGCCAGTAAAACAGTCAACATTTTCTTCTTCATAATAGAGTTCCTCCTCTTTTTGTAATATCTTTTTATTAAGTTCTTTTTCCATCACTTTAGTATACTACCATGATAAATCAGTAATGTAAATCATTTTCTATATTAATTTCAGGTTGTCAGCCGATAAATTTTAGACTAAAATTGGGCATATACCTGAATAATCCATAGGTGATTGCGAAGGGGGAGAGTTTTAAGGATAAAGAAATTTTGTGGTATTCGATGTAGGTTTGATTTTTTTGGATGTGAAATGCCAACTGTTCTTAGTAGTCCATTTTTCTTTATTATAAACTGTCTTTTCACTTGCTTTGACAGAATATCGGCACTGTCCGTCAAAAGCGGATGCCACATAATGTCTGCAAGGGGCACTAGGAATTTCGGCATAATTCTGATTTCATCTGGCAACCGGCACATATTCACATCCATGTTCAAATGTGCCTCGCTGGTACATCCCTGTACCAGCGTTGCCTGTTGCCAGACGAAATTCCAAGTGCCCCTAACAGCCCTTAAAAGGCATCCGTACTTTGACGGACAGTACCAATATTCTGTTAAACATGGAAAAGACTGTTTTTATCCGAAAAAGAAAAATGGACTACTTAGAACTGTGGCATTTCATCATCTTAAAATCAAATGTGCAGCGAATGCCTTAAAACTTTTTTATCAGGAAATCCTCTCCCCCTTTCGCAAGCACCTATGCAATCAATGATAAAAGGAGATATTACACCATGAATATACCAAATGACCCAGTCATGTTATTAAGTTACATCAACACGCAGCTTCGGGACTTCTACCCTACCTTAAATGAACTCTGTTCTGCATTAAATCTTTCGAAAGATGAGCTCTGCAGCAAGCTTTCTGCCATCGACTACGAATATGATGAGGAAGCAAACCAGTTTGTATAAATGTGGTCTGTTGTAGTGGTAGGAAAGGCATTTGCAGAGTGGCTGCGTGCAGATACCTGGAAAATGTTCTTTCCCTCTCAGCATCAAAAATAACCACATTTATACCAACCGTTCTGATACACATAACGAAAGGAGTATCCCATGTCACTTTACGAAGACCTCTTGCAAAAACAATTTCTGCCCCACGCCTATGAAGACTGGGCAGAGTATCGCAATGCCATCAGCAACTATCTGATTGCATCTACTGCTGCTGACAGTACTCTTGCTATCTTTGGTGCTGGCTGCTGTAACGACTGGGACTTGTCACTCCTTGCCGGACACTTTTCATCGATTACTTTAATTGATAATAATCTTCCTGCCATGAAACAGGCTCTTAAACGCTATCAACTGGAAACTTATCCTACCATTCACCTTGACGAATGCAATCTTACCGGTTTATACGGCAGTGACTACGAGAATTTCTGTGATACACTCTTTGAGCAGAAAAAGCTTTTTGGTGCTTCCATCGATACGGAGCTTCCGGTCAGTACGGCACTGGCATTTCTGCATCAGACTTATGAGAAAGCCAAAAAGCATGTCATACGCTATGGCAGCCATGCTTTTGATTATTCTGTAGCTTTTGGTCTTCACAGCCAGCTTAATAATATGGCTGCGTGGATCTGGGATACCATTGCAGAAGCCTGTCACTGGCAGGACGAACGGGTAACGGAATATATTGCCTCCCAGACCGATGAGATTGTAAAACGGGTTAATGATACCATTTTGCTTTCTACCGGGAAAGACGCTTTCTTTGGAAATGAACGGACTTCTTCCCTTAATGATTCTCCCGTAATCGGCGCCATGGAATGCATTTTAGACATCAAAAAACGTTACCCCGGCTGCCAGGCAGCTCTCGTTCCATGGAATTTTAATCCGGAACTTGGGGTAACGTACGAAATGCTGTTACAACATGTAACACTATAAATCAATTCTATGACTGTGCGAACTGGCTGTTATAAAGGGCTGCATAGAAGCCATTCTTCTGAAGCAGTTCTTCATGATTGCCCTGTTCGATAATATGTCCGTCTTTCATAACCAGAATAATGTCTGCCTCTTCAATGGTAGACAGACGATGGGCAACGATAAAACTAGTTCTTCCCTTCATCATCCGGCCAAAAGCTTCCTGAATCTTCATCTCAGTTCGTGTGTCAATTGATGAAGTTGCTTCATCCAAAATCAGCATTGGCGGCAGGCAAAGCATAACTCTGGCAATGCAAAGAAGCTGTTTCTGTCCCTGGGAAAGATTGCCACCGTCCTCTGCTATTACCGTATCATAGCCCTTGGGCAGACGTTTGATAAAATTATGGGCATGGGAAGCTTTTGCTGCCTCCATGATTTCTTCATCGGTAGCATCCGGTTTTCCCATACAGATGTTCTCACGAATGGTTCCCTCCTTTAACCAGGTTTCCTGCAATACCATACCATAGCTGCTGCGCAGGCTGCTTCTTGTCATATCTTTCACCGGCACGCCGCTGACACGGATGGTTCCGCTGTTGACATCATAGAACCGCATCAGAAGATTAATCAATGTTGTCTTACCGCATCCGGTCGGTCCGACAATTGCCACACGCTCACCCGGATTGACATGGAGATTAAAATCCTCAATCAGCTTCTGCCCCGGCTCATAAGAGAAGTAAACATGCTCTAAATCCACATCTCCCTTTACTTCCTCTAATACCACTGCATCTTCTGCATCCGGTACTTGTGCCTCTTCATCAATCAGCTCAAATACTCTTGCTGCACAAGCCAGTGCATTCTGTAACTCAGTTACGACACCGGAAATCTCATTAAAGGGCTTCGTATACTGATTTGCATAACTTAAGAAACAGGATAACTGCCCAACACTGATTCCACCATGGATAGCCGAAACTGCGCCAAACACGCCAACACCTGCATAAACTAACGCATTGATAAAACGGGTACTCGGATTGGTAATGCTGGAAAAGAATAAGGCACGAAGGGAATATTTTTCCAGTCTTTCATTAATTTCATCAAAACTTTCCAACGCCTCATCTTCATGGGAAAATGCCTGGACAATTTTCTGGTTTCCAATCATTTCATCGATTAAAGCAGTCTGTTCTCCTCTTGTCTCTGACTGCAGTTTAAACATGGAGAATGTTTTCTTTGCAATAAATCCTGCTACCACAAAAGACAACGGTGTTAAAAATACGACCACTGCCGTAATCTTTACATTGACGCTCAACATAAAACCTAAAGTTCCGATAATTGTTACCACACCGGTAAACAACTGGGTAAAACCCATCAGAAGTCCATCTGCGAACTGGTCTACATCTGCAATTACACGGCTGACTATTTCACCATAGGAATGAGCATCTAAATATTTCAGTGGAAGAATTTCTATTTTACGGATAGCATCCTTACGGATATCCCGGACAATATTATAAGTCATCTTATTGTTGCAGACATTCATAATCCACTGGGCAACTGCCGTAATCAGAATGACTACCACCATTTTCTTAAGGATTGGTGTAATATAAGTAAAATCTACTTTTTCTTTGTCTACGATATAATCAATGGCATCTCCGGTAAGAATCGGAATGTATAAGGTTAAAATTACACTGATCACCGCTAATGCAATGGACAAACCTAAGAATAACCAGTACTTTTTCATATACTTAAGGATTCTTCCAAGGCTTTCCTTCTGTCTTGATTCCTTTTTCATATCAGTGTCCTCCTTCCGTCCTCTTAAACTGCGAATAATAGATTTCCTGATATACGCTGCAATCCTTTAACAGCTCTTCATGGGTGCCGGTTCCTGCAACAGTTCCATCATCTAATACGATAATCTTATCGGCATACATAATGGATGCGGCACGCTGTGATACGATAAATACGGTCGGACGGTTTGGCATATTATGAATTGCCTGACGCAGTTTAGCATCGGTAGCATAATCCAGTGCAGATGAGCTGTCGTCCATGATAAGGATTTCCGGCTGTTTTACCAGTGCTCTGGCAATTGTAAGACGCTGCTTTTGTCCACCGGAGAAATTCTTTCCACCCTGTTCTACTTCCGCATCCAGCTTACCGTCTTTCTTATCTACAACTTCTGCTGCCTGTGCAACGGAAAGTGCCTGCTGCATCTCTTCTTCCGTCGCATCCTCTTTGCCCCAGGCAAGATTACTTCGGACGGTTCCCGCAAACAGCACTGCTTTCTGCGGCACAATACCAATCTTATCTCTTAAATCCGTAATCTTATATTCCCGGACATCCATGCCATCTACCATAACCTGTCCCTCCGTGACATCATAGAAACGAGGAATCAGATTGACCACAGAGGACTTCCCGGAACCGGTTCCACCGATAATACCAATGGTATCTCCTGGCTTTGCTTTAAAATCAATGCCGGTTAAAGTATCTGCTCCGGCACCTTTATAACGCATGGAAACATTGCGGAATTCTACGGTATATCCGGTATCTTCCTTTTTGCTTCCATTTCCATCCACCATGGAAGTCTCCATCTCAAAAATACTCTGCACGCGGTTTCCACAGGCAATTGCCTTGGTTACCGTAATAATCAGGTTTGCAAGCTTTACTAATTCCACCAGAATCTGGGACATATAGTTTACCAGTGCTACTACTTCACCCTGTGAAATCTTTCCGATATTTACCTGAATTGCACCTGTCCAGATAAGAATAACCAGTGCCACGTTGATGATAATATAGGTAAGCGGATTCATCAATGCTGAAATTTTTCCTACGAAGAGCTGTACATCCGTCAGCCTCTCATTACTCTCATCAAAATCTGCAATTTCTTCCTGCTCTTTATTAAAGGCACGGATAACACGGCTTCCGGTCAGATTCTCCCTTGTTACTCCAAGGACTTTATCTAAAGATGCCTGCACCCGGCGGAACAACGGAATTGTAATTATCATAATTCCAAATACCACAACGGATAAAACAGGAATCGTTACCACAAAGATAAGCGCTGCCTTTACGTCAATGGTAAATGCCATAATCATGGCACCAAATACAATAAAAGGAGAACGCAAAAACAGACGGAGTACCATATTGACACCGGACTGTGCCTGATTGATATCACTGGTCATTCTGGTAATCATGGTATCCGTTCCTGCGGTATCCATCTCTGTATAGGACAATTTCTGAATATGGTCAAATAATGCATGACGTACCTTAGTTGCAAAACCTACTGCCGCTTTTGCCGCAAAATACTGTGCAGTAATGGAACAGGTCAGTCCCACTAATGCCAGCAAAATCAAGATTCCACACATTTTCAAGATGAATCCGCCATCTTTATTGCCAATACCGGTATCAATGATTGCTGCCATAACCAAAGGCACAAACAATTCAAAGGATGCCTCTAATAATTTAAATAATGGACTTAAAATGCTCTCTTTTTTATAATCCTTTAAAAAACGCAATAACTTTCTCACTGTACCTGCTCCTAATTAGTGATCACCTAATATTCCCTTTTTCCTATCTTTCTATGGTTGAATCTTATCTTTTTTTAATCCATCCATATAAACTTTGGTTTCAGCCACAACCACACCGCTCAATGCAGTAACTGCAATCAGGTTCGGCAGAGCCATCAGTCCGTTGAAAATATCTGCAATGGTCCATACAGCAGATACTGTCATAAACGGTCCGATAAATACCGCTAAGATGTATAACCAGCGGTATGCCTTTACAACAGCCTTCTTATGTCCGGTCAGATACTCCAGACAGCGCTCACTGTAATAATCCCATCCTAAGATTGTGGTAAATGCAAAGAATACCAGACATACCATCAGGATAAAGGATGCTACCTGATTTGGGAACGGAAGTCCGAGCTGGAATGCCTTGGTTGTAACGGCAACACCTTCCAAGCCCATGTCCCATGTACCTGTAAGTACGATTGCAAGACCTGTCATGGTACAGATAATCAGTGTATCAATTACAGTTCCAAGCATGGAAACCAGTCCCTGTTTTACCGGATAATCGGTCTGGACTGCTGCAGCCGCAATTGGTGCACTACCAAGTCCTGCTTCATTTGAGAAAATACCACGGGCAATACCTTTCTGCATTGCTACAATAATACTTCCCATTGCACCACCGGCTACCGCCTTAAATCCAAAGGCGCTCTTTATAATGGTTGCAAATGCTGCTGGAACCTCTGTAATATGCATCACAATAATAATTAAAACAACAACCACATAAGTCAGTGCCATAAATGGTACAATGACCTGTGATACTGTAGAGATTCTCTTAATTCCACCGATGATAACAAGCGCCACACAGATGGTAAGAATAATACCTGCAATAATTACAGTCCAGGAATAAGTTCTTCCAAAGAGGTCAACTGTCCAGATGGTATCCGGGTCAAAGAAACCCTTTACTGCACTGGTAATACCATTAATCTGTGTAAAGGTTCCGATTCCAAATAAGCCTACACCTACACCAAAGAAGGCAAATAATTTTCCAAGCCATTTCCACTTTGGTCCCATTCCTTTTTCAATATAATAAAATGGGCCGCCGATGATATGACCATCTTCTGCCACCACACGGTACTTGATTGCCAGAAGACACTCACTATATTTTGTGGCAGTTCCTACCAGTGCTGCTATCCACATCCAGAATAACGCACCCGGTCCACCTTCTACCAATGCAGTTGCTACTCCGACAATATTTCCGGTTCCTATGGTTGCTGATAATGCAGTGCAAAGTGCTGCAAAACTGGATACTTCGCCGGATTCGCCACTCTTTTCATTTTCAAACAAATATTTTACTGCTAATGGTAATTTCCTAATCTGAAGTCCCTTCAGGCGGATGGTAAGAAAAATTCCCACCAGAAGGATCAATACAATAAGTGGTACACCCCAGACAAAATTATCAATTTTACCAAGAATGTTGTTAATCTGGTC
The DNA here is from genome assembly GCF_020687575.1 of Roseburia sp. CLA-AA-H209. NCBI lineage: Bacteria > Bacillati > Bacillota > Clostridia > Lachnospirales > Lachnospiraceae > Roseburia > Roseburia sp. CLA-AA-H209. The sequence continues at coordinate 109,637 of NZ_JAJEQU010000009.1, read as the reverse complement.
TAACATTTTTGTTCGCTCCTATTCTCTTTTGATTCCAATTTAAATGGTTAAATACACTTTAGCATAGCACAGTTATCAAGTGCAATCAATAATTCTATCTTTTTTTTGCATAATTTGTATAAAAATACTCCTTTAGGGTTATATTACGGATGAGGTGATGACAAAATGATTTTAACCGAACAAGAGACTATGCTGTTAAATGATTTAAAACAGCAGGAAGAACTTTGCCGCGACAAATATGCCTTTTACAGCAGCGAAGCAAAAGACCCTGAATTAAAACAGTTATTTGAGGTCATTCAGAAAGAAGAAGCAGAACACTATGACACCATCAGCAGTCTGCTTTCCGGTGATACGCCTGATGTTGGTATAGCTGCCCCGAAGAACTATCAGCCAAAAGCTGCTTACCATGCATCCAGTGAAAATGCCGACAAGAAGCATGATGCATTATTGTGCAGTGATTCCATTTCCAGTGAAAAGTATGTATCTTCCGCATACAACAACGATTTATTCAGCTTTGCTTCTCCAAAAGTCCGTCAGATTTTAAACCATATCCAGACGGAAGAACAGCAGCATGCAGAAATGATTTACCGTTATAAAACTGCAAATCAGATGGCTTAACCTGCAGATGCATTGCAACTGTCAAAAAGGCATCGGAACAGGAAATTTTTCTGCTCCAATGCCTTTCATGCTTTTTATACTTATTATTTATTTTCGCTGCTCACGGTTCTTACATTTCATCTCATACATTCGCTCATCTGCCCAGTTAATATACTGTTCCATGGATGCCTCGGTATCCGGCTCCTTCTGGTAATAACCAATACTCATAGACAGACGGTACGGCAGCTTCTCATCCCTCTGCCACTGCTTTAACAAGGCTGTTATCTGAGCTTTCTTTTCTTCAGCCTGTTCCCAGCATAAAGCATCAGAAACCACTAAGAATTCGTCCCCTCCATAACGGATAATCAGTTCCTTTTCACAGAACGCCTCCTGTAATGCCTCTGCTGCAAAGCAGATTGCCTGGTCACCCGCTTCATGACCAAACTCATCATTGATTTTCTTTAACCCGTCCATATCAGCAAAGATAAATAACAATCGACGTCTGCTGGTATTTGCCTGTTTTACCATATCTACCACAAAACGGTTGATTCCCATCCGGTTATAAACTCCTGTCAGGCTGTCGCGGACTGCCATATTATCAATGTTACGGGCAGCATTCCGAAGTTCTGATACATTCTTTAACTTTTCCAATGCATTACTGATATTACGAATCCAGACATAATAATTCGGAATATGTTTTGTATCCAATGTACCGGTCAGTATCATATATCCCAGGCAATTATCCCTGAAATGAACCGGCATATAGAGATATTCCCCTGAACCTCTGCCATTCCACATTGCCGGGAACATCTGCTCACTGGTAAAAGAATAAAATTCCGGCATGCCGTCCTCATTATTTAATTTGGTTATGTATATCTTGTTTTCATAATCCCGGGTAATTGTGCGGTTGCGTAAAATGCTGTTACCACGGCCGGTCATCTCATAATAAATACTCTTATTCAGGCACAGATATACATCCTCTGTCGTAAACTTCCCAATATTCTGGCGGATACAGAAGATTAATTCTTCCAATGATTCGCACTCCATCATCTCATCTTCCATATTGCGTATCTGATAAGTATATTTTTCATTTTCTTTTTTTTCAAAGTATAACGTTTCTATCGCAGATACCACGCGCTTTTTATCCTCTAAAACACAGCCACAGCTTTCATGCACTGCAACACGGGAAGATAAAATCAGCTCCTGTTTCTTCCCTGTCTCAATTTCCTGCAAAAGTAACTGCATAGCGGTATAGCCCAGTGTCTCCTTTGGTCTGGCTACCGTAGTAATTCCCGGAATATAGCGCTGGGTATCATAAGAGCCATCAAATCCTGTTACTGCTATGTCCTGTGGCACCTGATATCCCAACTGTTTCAAACGGTTGCAGGCACCTAATGCCATCTCATCATTGGCACAGCAAAGTGCCCGTGGTATCTTTCCAGCCTCTTCCATGGCATCCACTACCCGTACGCCACTGTCAAAGGAAAAATCCCCATGCCATACCGCATAATCTTCTGTTGAATAGTTCTTTTCTTCCACAAAATCTTCAAATGCCTTCTGGCGGATATTACTCTCTTCATTTGTTGCATTTGCAGCTACAAAATGAATTGGATGATAGCCATGACTGTCAACATGCTCTATCATCTCCCGCATTGCCTTATAATTATCTATTCCAATCAGGCTTAAGCCTTCTACCTTTTCCTCAAAGCTTACTGCAGGAATGCCAGCGTGATGTATTCTTCGAATAATTTCCTCTTTTGTTGGTTTCTCCCAAATTGTATTGGTCGCAAGAATTACGCCATCAAAACGCGAAAGATTAGCCAGCGAATATATTTTATTTTCTCCAAGCACATGCTTGTCCGAAATCTCACTCCCTGCCTGACAGGAAAAAATAGAGATTGCATAGTTTGCTTCCTTTGCCTTACGAATAATACCATTGATTAATCTGGTCTGATATTCACTATTCCATCCAGCTAAAAAGACTGCAATATTACCCAGTTCTTCCATTATGTTCCCTCCAGCATATTTCTTTTATTTTACCACAAATATTCCGACTTTCCACCCACTTTTTATTAAACTCCTTAAATTTATTTACCAGACATTTTTATACGCCGCAGTGTGCATCCTCGCGGAGCGTTTTTTACTTTACAGGAACGCAATTTCCTGTAAAGTAAAAAAAGACCTGCAAAATAACAGGTCTCTTTTTCTACATCTTCTTTATATATTTTCTTCAGTTTTCTTATAACTGCGTTGTTACGAAAATATCGTAAATTGCCTTGATGGCATTTTCAAAATCAGAATTACTTACTCCAATGATAATATTTAACTCAGATGACCCCTGGTCAATCATCTTAACATTGACATTCGCATGTGCCAGTGCTGAGAAGATTCTTCCGGATGTTCCTCTGGTGGAACGCATACCGCGTCCTACAACTGCAATCAGGGCGATGTTAGACTCTAATTCTACGCTGTCCGGCTTTGCAAGGCGGTGAATTGCAGATACAACCGCCTGTTCCTTGCCTTCAAATTCCGGCTGATGTACAAATACGGTCATGGTATCAATACCAGATGGCATATGTTCAAAGTTAATACCGTTTTCTTCAAATGCAGAAAGCACTTTACGTCCAAAACCAACTTCTGAATTCATCATATCTTTATCAATATTTACAGATACGAAGCCTTTCTTTCCGGCAATACCGGTAATGGTATATTTGGACTGGTGACAGGTTGTTTCCACAATCCATGTTCCCTCATCTTCCGGTGCATTGGTATTACGGATGTTGATTGGAATACCGGCTTTACGGACCGGGAATACTGCATCTTCATGTAATACGCTTGCTCCCATGTAGGAAAGTTCTCTTAACTCACGGTATGTAATTACTTTAATTGGTTCCGGATTGTCAATAATTCTTGGGTCTGCAATCAGGAAACCGGAAACATCAGTCCAGTTCTCATATGCTGTAGCATGAACAGCCTTTGCAACAATAGATCCTGTAATGTCAGAGCCGCCTCTGGAGAAGGTCTTAACACTTCCGTCCGGCATGGAACCATAAAATCCAGGAACTACAGCACGTTCAACCTTGGAAAGACGTTTGCTCAACACTTTATCTGTCTTGTCTGCATCAAAGTTACCATCTTTATCAAAGAAAATTACTTCTGCTGCATCCACAAATTCATAGCCTAAATAGTTCGCCATTACAATACCATTTAAATATTCGCCTCTGGAAGCTGCGTAATCAGAACCTGCCTTAGCTGCAAAGTTCTTCTCAATTACTTCAAACTCATCTTTCAGAGAAAGCTTTAAGTTCAATCCGTTAATAATGGAATCATAACGTTCTGCAATCTTTTTTAATTCCTTATCGAAATCCTCATCATTTTCCGCCAGAGCATAACATGCATATAACATATCTGTTACCTTGGTATCTTTGGAATTTCGTTTTCCCGGTGCACTTGGTACAACATAGCGGCGTTCCGGGTCTGATGTGATAATCCTGCCTACTTTTGCAAACTGCGTTGCACTTGCAAGTGAACTTCCACCAAATTTAACTACCTTAATCATCGTCATTTGCTCCTTTACTATCTCATAACTCAAGATTGTATCTTATTTTTCCCCATTTGAAAAGAAGTAAATGTAATTTCCATTTAAAAATTTCAATTTAATTTCTATTCAATTTATGCTTCTTCCTGTTTTTTGGTCTTTAATAGTTTGGTAAAGCAGCTTGCTGCTACCATAACACCTAATACCATCAGAAGAACTGCAACAATGAGCTGCAAACCATCTACTAAGAATACTGCAGTTCCATTCATTACATTGCTTACCAGTGCAATGAATTTCTGAACCAGTGCAGTAAAGGTTACTGCCAGCATGCTTACCATTGGTACATACAGCGTCCAGCCGGTACGTCCGGTAGTCTTTAAGAATACAGCCAGTGCAATCAGAACAAGTGCTGCAAGCAACTGGTTTGCGGAACCAAACAGCGGCCATACATTGTTGTATCCGCCCAGTGTTAATAAGTATCCAAAGAATAAGGTTACGATTGTTGCAAAATATTTATTGGTTAATACTTTGCGGACACCACCCATTTTTGCAGGGTCTGTTGTATCCTCATAGAATAATTCCTGGAAGGACATTCTTCCGATACGTGCTACAGAATCCAGTGAAGTAAGTGCTAATGCAGATACACACATGGTCATAAATACAGTTGCCACATCATTTGGTACACCTAACATTTCAAGGAAACCGGCAACACCGGATGAGAAGATTGCAAATGGTGTTCCATCTGGTTTTGTACCATTTACAGCTACTGCACCAACAACGACCAATACGATAATTCCAAGTAATGACTCTACTACCATTGCACCATAACCAACCATAGGCATATCTTTTTCATTGCGGATGGTCTTAGATGATGTCTCAGAAGATACCAGACTGTGGAATCCGGAAACAGCACCGCAGGCAATGGTTACAAATAAGGTCGGGAACAGATAAGATTTGCTTCCGTCTGCTCCGGTTAAAACGAATCCGTTAAATGCATTTAACTGCATTGCAGGATGTGCAACTACTACACCAACAACTGCGCCGATAATCATACCAAGAAGCATAAAGGTTGTCATATAATCTCTTGGCTGCATCAAAAGCCACATTGGAAGTACCGATGCCAAGAATAAGTAAATCATGATAATGTAGATCCACATGGTCTTATTGGTATAGATTGGAAGTTTCATACCTACTGCAAACATTACTACGATTAATGCAATTGCAACGATACCTTTTACGATTTCGTTCATCTTTGGTGCTTTCTTTAAGATAATACCAAGGATAACTGCAACACCAATAAATAACATGGAAACGGTTGCTGCTGCACCATTAGCATATACAGCCTTACCATCACCTGCCGGATATGCATTGAAGGTTCCGGCAACCATATCTGTAAATGCTGCGATTACCAAAAGGGTAAATAACCAGCAGAATAACATGAAAAGTTTTCTTCCCATCTTACCAATGTACTTTTCAATAATCATACCCATGGATTTTCCCTCATTCTTAACTGATGCGTACAGAGCACCGAAGTCCTGTACTGCTCCGAAGAACAATCCACCAACTACTATCCATAAGAATACAGGTACCCATCCGAACACACTGGCAAGGATTGGTCCCGTTACAGGGCCTGCACCAGCGATAGATGAGAACTGATGTGAGAATACGGTAAATCTGGATGAAGGAACAAAGTCCTCTCCGTCTTCATATTTTACTGCAGGGGTTTCAGCTTTCGGGTCGATTCCCCATTTCTTAGCCAGCCAGCGTCCATAAAGTAAATAACCGGCAGCCAACAATACGATGGCTATTAATACAATAACTAAACCATTCATTTTCAAATTCCTCCTCATATGAATTATTTAATTATTGTTTTTACTCCCTTTTAAATTTAATGTCAAGGTCTAAATTTAATCAATTTTGTATTACTTTTTTAATCTATCCTTCCTTTAATCGTTGCTCTGTAATGCGTCATAGCCGGTCTCTCCGGTACGGATTTTCTGGGCGGAGCGAATCTCATAGCTGAAGATTTTGCCATCGCCGACTTCTCCGGTAAAGGCTGCCTTCTGAATGGCTTCGATGGTCTTTTGTTCCCATTCTTCGGAAGATACTACGATTTCAAATTTGATTTTCGGAAGCATCTGCACTGCCACTTCCATGCCCCGGACGATTTCCTTATATCCTCTCTGCACACCACAGCCCATAACCTGCGATACCGTAATACCGTTGACTCCGATGGCATTTAATGCTGCTTTTACATCTTCGAATTTTTCTTCCCGCACAATTGCATCTATTTTAATCATCATATCTGATTATCTCCTTTTCTATCCTACTGGTCTAATCCATTGAAGCTTGGGTAAGCATTTTCTCCATGCTGTGTTACATCCAGTCCAAGCTGTTCTTCTTTTAAGCTCACACGAAGCGGAGTAAAGATTCTTACCACTGCTACACAAAGCAGGGTACCAACCACTGCAATTACAATGGTAATTAAAATTCCTTCCAGCTGTGCCAGGAAAAGGCGGTAATCTCCAAACACCAGACCATCCCATTTTGCAGTACTGTTAATGGATTTCTGTGCAAAAATTCCGGTAGCAATTCCACCCCAGATACCGCCGATTCCATGGCATCCAAATGCATCCAGCGCATCATCAATTTTCAGTTTTTTCTTAATAAGTGCAACTCCGAAGTAACAAATCGGGCTGACCAAAGCTCCGATAATAAATGCTGACCAGATTGGAACAAATCCTGCACCCGGTGTAATTGCCACAAGTCCTACTACAAGTCCGGTGGATGCGCCTACCAGGGTTGGCTTTCCTTCTTTTACAACATCAATAAACATCCAGGATAATAAGGCTGCTGCTGCAGAAATTGCAGATGTCATAAATGCATGGGCTGCCAGTCCATCGGCTGCCAGTGCACTTCCTGCATTAAATCCAAACCAGCCAAACCATAAAAGGGATGCTCCCAATACAACAAACGGGATATTATGAATACGATAAGTTACCTGCTCATAGCCACGTCTTCTTCCAAGTATGATTGCCAGAACCAGTGCACTGATTCCGGAACTGATATGTACCACATCTCCTCCTGCGAAGTCAACAGAGCCAATCGCTGCTAAAAGTCCGCCTTCTCCCCAGACCATATGTGCCAGTGGATAATATACAACAAAGGACCATAGTGTTACAAAGAGAAACAGTGCCCTAAACTTCATTCTTCCTACTAAGGAACCGGTAATCAGTGCCGGTGTAATCATGGCAAACATCATCTGGAATGCACAGAATACAAGATGTGGAATGGTATCTGCATAAGGTCCTGCCTCCCAGCCTACACCATTCAAGGCTATCCAACGGAAATCTCCGATGATACCTCCGTGGTTGCCACCAAATGCAAGGGAATAACCAAACAGTGTCCAAAGCACTACCGACAATCCCATGATTGCCACACATGCCATCATCGTGTTACATACATTCTTTCTTCGTACAAGACCTCCATAGAAAAATGCAAGTCCCGGGGTCATAAAAAACACAAGTGCTGTTGCAATCAGCATAAATGCTGTATCTCCAGTATTCATATCTAATCCTCCTTCTTTTCACTTGAGAAACTCTTTATGCGAGTAGCGCACGTAACAAAGAATGTGCCCTGGCACATTCTCGCGCCTGCGGCGGTCGCTTGCGATATCTACCTTATACGCCGCAGTGCGCATCCTCGCGGAGCGTTTTTTACTTTACAGGAAAGCAATTTCCTGTAAAGTAAAAAAAAGATGCCAAAAACACGTTTCCGTGTTTTTGACATCTTCGTCTACAGCTAGGACTATAGCACTTTTTTATTCCTATTGCAAGGGGATTTTTAAATCAATTAATTATTTTTCGTTCTTTTGCTAGTTTTTTTGTGATGTTTCCGGCTGTTTTCTCACCCAAAAGGATGCTTTATTTCATCCATTTATCTGCTTCTTCTTTCAGCCAGGAGTACCATGCTTCCATTCCCTCTCCGGTCTTTGCGGAGATTGGGAATATCTTAAGATTCGGATTCCGTTTCCATGCATACTCCTTTACCTTATCCATATCAAAGTCAAAATATGGCAGCACATCAATTTTATTGATAATAAGTGCATCGCATACAGTAAAGATTAATGGATATTTCAATGGCTTGTCGTGTCCTTCCGGTACGGACAAAATCATTGCATTCTTCACTGCTCCGGTATCAAACTCTGCCGGGCAGACAAGGTTTCCTACATTTTCAAGGATAGCAATATCTACATCCTCCGTGCCAAGCTCCTTCAAGCCCTGTCTGGTCATGTCTGCATCCAGATGGCACATACCGCCGGTATGAAGCTGCACAACCTTTGCCTTTGTCCTATCAGCAATCGTCCATGCATCTACATCGGAATCAATATCCGCTTCCATGACTCCTACCCGGTAGTCCTTTAACAGCTCATTGACCGTTGGCACCAGGGTAGAAGTCTTGCCACTTCCCGGTGAAGACATCAGATTTAAGAGAAATGTTTTCTCTCTCTTTAACTGTTCTCTTAAGCTGGCAGCATCCTTATCATTGTTTTCAAATATACTTCTTTTTACTTCAATTACTTTCATTTCCAGTTCCTCAATTATATCTTATTTTACATCTGCTCTTGCCAGTGCATCTTTATAATACTTGAAGTCTGTAAATACTTCGTTGGTATACGGATTCTTCTTGTTCTTTACCGATTTGTAAATGATGTATCCTAATGCAATGGCATTTACAATCAGTGCCAGTGCGCTGACGATGGTCATTGCGGTCGGATCTGCGTTGTTCGAAGTTCCTGCTACAATGCCATTTACCGTTCCGTCTGCATACTGTCTGGAAACGGTTGCCCATGGATAATAGGTTGTTCCATCGGCAGTAGTCTCCTGAAACAGTGGAAAAATCTGGGCAAACATACACCAGATTGCCAGTGTATTTGCACGGTTCATAATCCAGCCACCCTTGTTCCAGATTAATGCTGCAATAGTAGGTGCTAAAAGCAGTGCTACACCACAGAACCAGGAGTGGGTTGGCAGACAATTGTAGGTATAAGCGAAGTTCCAGATATCATATACTACAATGTAAACCCAGATCATATCCGGCCAGATCATATCCTTCTTGTCTTTGGAAGAATATACTTTCCACCAGCCTGTCATGCAAAGGATATTTAAGATTCCTGCGATTCCGTTCATTACGTTGTGCCAGCCACCATAAAGCCATACATCTTCAGAAGATAACCACCAGGAATACCAGCCGTTGATTGCGGATTCGAAATCGCTGGCTACTGCAATCAAAATATTAATTGCTACGATTACAAATGGGAATGCGCGGAACCACTGTTTCTTTCCAATACCCCATTCATACTTAATCATCATAAAGCCGATACATCCGGCAAGTGCTGCATACAGTTTTGCATAATGGAACCATCCATTCATATAAAGATGTGTCTGGTTATTGACTGCCCATTCTACGCCCTGTCCTGCGCATACTGCAATTACAACAAAGTAAACGGTAAGTGCCAGCGGAATAATTCCAAACATCATAAGTCCACCAAACTTGGTTCTTCTTGCAAACTCATTTAATAAAATAAGTCCGGCTAAGACTGCCAGCATGGCAATCCACTGATAAATTCCATTTCCTCCATAAACATGAAACAACATTTTAACCCCTTCTTTCTTTGGTAAATTATTTATTGGAAAGCCTGCCTCAGCAGGCCTCCATTTCTTTGATACTGCATTCATTTCCCGTCAGCAGATAGGTGTCATCACTCTTACAGTACGGACATTGTCTGCCGAATTTTACAGTCGGATAAGTTTTTTTGCAATTCTCGCACATGGTTACCGCCGGAAGCGTCTCGATACGCAATTCCGATTCCGATAACAGGTCCGATTTCTTCCGGTAATAGTCCCAGCAGTCTAAAAGGTATTCCGGGACAATTCCGCTGACTTCTCCAATTTCCAGAGTAACAGAACCTATCTTCGTCACTTCATTTTCTTCTGCTACTTCCTTTAATGTTTTGGAAATATGAATGATAATTCCCAGTTCATGCATACACTCACATCCTGCTTTTTATTTCTTCCTGCCTTTGAATTTAATCTTAATCTCACGCTTTAACATATATGGGAAGATTGCCTTTAACTTGTCTTCTGATTTTACCATGCGGCTTGCATCCGGCAGGTCACGGCTTAAGTGGATGGCATCAAATTCGCACTTCGTTGTACAAATTCCACAGCCAATACACTTATTCGGGTCTACTACGGTAGCACCACAGCCTAAGCAGCGGTTTGCTTCCTTCTGTACCTGCTCCTCGGTAAAGGTGCTTCGTAAATCACGGAAGGTATGCTTTGCATCTCCAGCCTTATGTCCCGGCACCTGACGTTTTGCATTGTCAAAGGTCTCAACTTTAATATTGTCTTTATCCAGCTCAATGAACTGTCTTCTGTTACGTCCCAAAGTAAGGCTCTGTCCTTCATGGACAAAACGGTGAATAGATACACAGCCTTCTTTTCCTGCTGCAATAGCATCAATAGCAAATCTTGGTCCGGTATAGTTATCTCCACCGGTAAAAATATCCGGCTCTGCAGTCTGGTATGTTACCGGGTCTGCCTTTAAGGTTCCGTTCGGATTAAATTCCACTCTGGTTCCTTCTAATAAAGCCCCCCACTTAATGGACTGTCCAATGGATAATAATACCTGGTCACAAGGAACAGTTAATAATTCTTCTTCGTCATATTTTGGTGAAAACCGTTTATTCTCATCCAGTACAGAGATACATTTTTTGAATACTACTGCGGTTACTTTGCCATTCTCGGTAAGGATTTCCTTTGGTCCCCAGGAATTATTTACCACAATGCCCTCTTCTTCTGCCTCTGCCACCTCATCATCGGCTGCCGGCATAATATCTCTTGATTCCAGACAGAACATGGATACATCGGAAGATCCGGTACGAAGTGCGGTTCTTGCAACGTCTACTGCTACATTTCCTCCACCGATTACTACGGTCTTGCCAGATAATTTCACGCCTTCTTCATTTAAATTGACACGACGCAAGAAGTCTACTCCGGTTTCTACGCCTACGGCATCTTCTCCCGGTACTCCGGTCATACGTCCGCCCTGTGCACCAATTGCTATGTAAAATGCTTTATACCCCTGTTCACGCAGCTGTGCTATGGTGATGTCCTCGCCAACTTCTACGCCGCACTTGAATTCTACCCCCATCTCGCGCAGCACATCGATTTCTGCATTGATCACATCTTTTTCCAGACGGAAAGATGGAATACCGTTCATCAGCATACCACCCGGTCTTTTTTCTTTTTCAAATACAGTAACCGGATAACCCATTTTCTTTAAATAGAATGCGGCTGACATCCCTGCCGGTCCTGCTCCGATTACTGCTACCTTCTCCTCAAAAGGCTTTCCGGAATAATTCAACATTGGTGGAATATAACGCTTCTCTGCATGGAGCTCCTGTTCCGCAATGAATTTCTTGATTTCATCAATGGCTACTGCCTGGTCAATGGTTCCCCTGGTACATGCATCTTCGCAGCGGCGGTTACAGATTGCTCCACATACTGCCGGGAACGGATTCTCCGTCTTAATCAGCTTCAATGCATCCAGATATCTTCCCTGAGATGCCATTTTAATATATCCCTGTACCGGAAGATGTGCCGGGCATGCTGTCTTACATGGTGCGGTACCGGTGTCATAACAGTTAATCTGGTTATCATCCCTGTAATTTGGATTCCATTTTTCCGGTCCCCACTTGGTGGTATCCGGAAGCTCCTGCTGCGGATAGGTAATATGTCCGCCATCTTTGGTGCATAATTTCTGTCCGAGCTTTGCTGCACCAGCCGGACAGTACTCTACACATCTTCCGCAGGCTACACATTTCTCCGGCTCTACGCTGGCACGGTATGCGGAGCGTGACATATTCGGTGTGTTGAAAAGCTGGGATGTACGCAATGCATTACATACACCGACTGCACAGTTACAGATTGCAAAGATTTTATCTTCTCCATCAATGTTGGTAATCTGATGGACATAGCCATTATCCTCTGCTCGCTGCAGAATCTCCATTACTTCATCATAATCAATGTAACGGCCCTTTCCGGTCTCTACACAGTAATCTGCCATATCACCGACACCAATACATAAATCATCCTCTAAGTCTCCGGTTCCCTCCCCACGGATTCGCTGTTGCCGTCTGCAGGAACATGCGCCCACGGAATATTTATCATATTTATTGAGCCAGTGGGAAATATGCTCCACGCTTGCCGACTGCTGGTTTGCCGGGATTGCTTTCTCTACCGGAATAACATGCATTCCGATTCCTGCTCCCCCCAGCGGAACCATCGGTGTTACTTTCTCCAGTGGTAGTCTTGCCATCTGCTCAAAGAAATCTGCGATTTCGGTATGCTCTTCCACCTGCTCTTTGTTCATTACCATGAATTCTGCGCATCCCGGTACGAACATTGGAAGTACATACTGTTTGTGATGGTCTTCGTTCTCCCAGTTGTACTCAATGACTCCGATGACACTCATTTCTTCTAAGAGTTCTTCGGTCCGCTCTACACTCTTCTTACATTTCTTTGCTACTTCTGCTACGGTAGCCGGTACTCTGACTTTCATTGCCAGTGCAACTTCTGCCATCTCATCCGTCACTACACTTGCCAAGCCCCAGTATTCCGGGTCATTTTCCGTAACTTTTACTCCGATTCGGTCTGTAATCTTCTGACCAAGTTTCAGAATCAATTCTCTTGGTTCTGCCATGTGCCCCTCCTTTGTATGATACCTGTATTGCTCCCCTCACAGGTTGTTTTTTGCCGTGATCCATTACAATATTTGTATATATTATACAATATCCGGTTATTTTTATCAATAATTATCACACTTTTCACAATAGTTCTTCATAAAAAAGAAACTGTGTCTTGTGAATTTTATACACAAAACACAGTTTCCTGTTTCTTTTGATTTTCTCACTATTTGAAACTTATTTTTTCAAAATCAGTTTCCAAAATTCTTATTTTCAATTAATCCAGTGGAATCAGTTTTTCTTTTCCACCCATATATGGCTGCAATGCCTTTGGAATATTTACGCTTCCGTCCGCATTGAGGTTGTTCTCTAAGAACGCAATCAGCATACGAGGTGGTGCAACTACAGTATTATTTAAGGTATGTGCGAAATATTTATTTCCATCCTTGCCTTTGACACGGATTTTCAGTCTTCTTGCCTGTGCATCGCCTAAGTTAGAGCAGCTTCCTACTTCGAAGTATTTCTTCTGACGTGGAGACCATGCTTCTACGTCACAGGATTTCACTTTCAAGTCTGCTAAGTCTCCGGAACAGCACTCAAGGGTACGTACCGGAATATCTAAGCTGCGGAACAAATCTACGGTATTCTTCCAGAGCTTGTCATACCACTCTTTGGACTCTTCCGGCTTACATACAACAATCATTTCCTGCTTCTCAAACTGGTGGATACGATATACACCACGTTCTTCAATACCATGTGCTCCTTTTTCTTTACGGAAACATGGAGAGTAGCTGGTCAGGGTATATGGAAGTTTTTCTTCATCATTGATGGTATCAATGAATTTACCAATCATGGAATGCTCAGAAGTACCAATCAGATACAAATCCTCGCCTTCGATTTTATACATCATGGCATCCATTTCATCAAAACTCATAACACCGGTTACAACATTGCTCCGAATCATAAATGGTGGTACACAGTATGTGAATCCACGGTCAATCATGAAATCTCTTGCATAAGAAATAACTGCAGAATGTACTCTTGCAATATCTCCCATCAGATAGTAGAATCCATTTCCCGCAACTTTTCCTGCTGCGTCCAAATCAATACCATGGAAACGATCCATGATATCGGTATGATATGGGATTTCAAAATCCGGAACAACCGGCTCACCAAATTTTTCAATTTCTACGTTACAGGAATCATCTTTTCCAATCGGAACGGATGGGTCTATGATGTTTGGAATTGTCATCATAATCCTGGTAATCTTTTCCTGTAAATCTTTTTCCTGCTCTTCTAACTCTGCAAGGCGGGCTGCATCTTTGCTTACCTGCTCTTTTAATGCCATAGCTTCGTCTTTCTTGCCCTGTCCCATCAATGCACCAATCTGCTTGGAAATACTGTTACGGTTTGCACGTAATGCATCTGCTTCCTGCTGTGCACTTCTTGCCTGCTCATCTAACTCAATTACCTCGTCTACCAGTGGCAATTTGTGATCCTGGAATTTCTTCTTAATGTTTTCTTTTACGATGTCCGGATTTTCCCGTAAGAATTTTAAATCAATCATCTTTGTTCTCCTTCTTTGATATCATGTGCTTTTTTGAAAATTTTATAGGATTGATTCGTAAGCATGCGGTTTTTCTCGCTACTCGCGTAAAAAATGCCTTCCATCCCATGCATTTTCATACATGGGACGAAAGGCTTATCTACCGTTCCGCGTTGCCACCCATTTTGCCGCATCTCTTTTTACGTCTTCTCTTCTTTGCCTGCGACCACTTCATTGCGTATCATAAGGGGTACGAACCCGTGGCTTTCACCACCAGCCTCCGAAAGTGGACCAATTGCTTCCTAATACCGGCTCACACCAGCCGCCAGCTCTCTGAATTATTCCGTCAATCTTAGCTTTCGTCAAACGCTGTTTTTACTCTGTTTCCTATTATAGCGCGGGGAGTGGATTTACGCAAGGGGATTCTACAATCCTCTGATTATATTTAAGTAATCCTGGCGTTGGTCAACAACAGCATAGATTATAACTCTTTTATTTTCTTCATTTATCTTATAGAAAACCAGATTTTTTTCCAATATCAACACCCGATACCCTTGTCTTTTCAATACCAGATAATGCGTTTCTCCCCCCTTTAATGGATGAACTGCCAAATCAAGAATATTCTGTTCCAGTTCTTCTAATTTTTCCAGTGCAACCTTATTACCAAAATTTTCGGCTATATACAATACGATTTTTCTAATCTGCGCATCTGCCGTTTCTGTACGAACAACTTCATATTTCAATAATTCTATTCCTCCCCAAGCATTTGTCTTAAATCATCAAATGTTTCACGAACCGGTGCTACTCTACCATTCTTTACATCATCTTCCGCTTCTGTAAGAATTTCCAAAAGTTCTATTCTTGACTTCATTCTTTTATATTCCTCATACGAAAGAGAGACTGTATCACCACGACCGTTTACTGTGATTATAACCGCTTCATTTTCTTCTCTGCATTGTTTTGAAATTTCACTATAATGATTTCTTAAATCTGCAGATGGTCGTATTGTTTCCTGTAATGCATGCATAAAAAACACCTCCGCCTATATTATAGTCACATCATATCATAATTTGACTATGTTATCAAGTTTTCCATTCGTAAACCCATCGTAAACCATCGTAAAACCATAAAACCCATAACAAAATTCGGAAGGGATTTTTGTTACTTTTTACTATATCCATGTTCATTTCTGGAAAAAGAATGTGCCTTGGCACATTCACGATCTAAGCGACTTTTCTTTTAAGAAAATTTTTGCAGTTCTTTATATCTAAAATACTGTGTTGCTGAAAAATGTGATGAATGTATGGTTAGTCGATAACTGTTGCATCTCTATCCCACAAAAACTCTCTATGTCCATTCCAATTAACCCTATAAAAGGTATATCCTTCTGCCTCATTATTAAATACTTCTAATACATCAAACTCGGTTCCATAATCCGTCAAAATAAAATCGTGATACTCTTTGTCACTTGGCTGGTCTGTTAAATATGCTCCATTTGAATTCGTAACCTTCACCCGAAACAGCACCGGCTCCTCGGTCTCTGTCACGATCGCATTTTCTACCTTTGCCTCCGTTGCTGTCTCGCTCTCTGTCTCAGTTGTGACAACTGCTTCGGTCACTTCTGTGGCAGCTGAATTTTCCTGCTCCTTCGTGCTGCCGCAGGCTGTAACTGATATTGCCATAAGTATCGTTAATACTCCTGTCATAACTTTTTCCGCTATTGCTGTTGAAATCTTTCTGTTTTTCATAAATGTCCGCCTTTCCTGTTTATCTTCCTTTTATCATTTGAACTGCTCTCTATTTTAGTACATATATTTACTAAAGCCAATAGTAAACATCTTTATTATGATAAATTAAAAAAGTCCTCTGCAAGACATATTATTTTTAGGATATATTCTGGATTTTTTGAGAATTATATAAATTTATTTTTGAAAAATTCCGGATTTATTTTTAGATTTGGAGATTATATGGATTATATACAGCGAATGCGTAATTTACGCGAAGACCATGACAAAACCCAGCAGGAAATTGCCGACGTTCTCGGAACTTCCCAGACCATGTACGCCCGCTATGAGCGTGGTGCTAATGAGCTTCCTATCCGCCATCTTCTGAAGCTCTGCCATTACTATAGTGTTTCTTCCGATTATTTTCTTGGTCTTTCTGATATAAAAACAGCTCATTTACACCATGACAGTAAAATCTAAAAAGAGGAAAATTCAATGAAATCTGAATTTTCCTCTTTTTTTACACTTTTTCTATTTTTTACTCGTGACGCAATGCCTCGATTGGGTCTAAGTTTGCTGCCTTATAGGATGGCAGAAGACCGAAAATAATTCCAATAATCATGGAGAATACCACGCCGCCTACGGCTGCCGGTGCACTGATGGCAACCGGTGTGGTACTCAGTTTCGAGATAATCTCAGCTAATATGATTCCCACCAGAACTCCAATCAATCCGCCTAAACTGGTAAGTACTGCTGCCTCGGTTAAGAACTGTCCTAAGATAACAGACTTTCTTGCTCCGATTGCTTTCTTCAGACCAATCTCACTGGTACGCTCCGTTACGGATACCAGCATGATATTCATTACACCGATACCGCCAACCAGAAGGGAAATTCCGGCAATCCAGATTAACATGGTATTGGTGGACTGGCTCAACTGCTGAATTTGTTTTGCCTGCTCCAGTAAGTCTTCGGATTTGTACTTAATGGTATCATCCGATGCTGCAAGATAGCCATTTAAAATATCGGCACTCTTCTTTCCTGCATTGGTCATATCGCTGGTGCTCTTTGCTTTAATGAGAACCTGCTGTGGTTCGTCATAACGATAGATAATCGGCCAGGTTACAGATGGTACATAAATCTTACCACTGCTGTCCTGGGAATAAGTATAATAATCATCAATGGAATTGATAACCGGCTCGAACTGCTCGCTCTTGGTTGCAATTCCTACAACAATATATGGCTGCTGCTTAATCTCAATGGTCTTTCCAATTGGATTCTCTCCCTGAAATAATGCTTCTGCAGAATCTTCATCTAAGATTGCGACCTTTGAAAAATCACTGTAGTCCTCTTCGGTAAAGCAGCGTCCGCTCTTCATAATCATTCCCGCAGTATTAAAGTAGCCATTGTCTACTCCCATAATATAACCGCCGGAAAGAGAAGTATTTTTATAGTATGCCCCATCATAATCCTGTCTGGAAAGGAATAAAGATGCATCCTCTACTTCATCCAGATCTTTAATCTGCTCCAGTGCTTCATTTGTAATTACCGGAATTCCACCCGGTACACTTCCATAGGAAAAATCCATGGAATAATCTCCCTGATACAACTGCACTGTAACATTGTTATCACCTGCGCCAATCAGGTTCTGCTCAATCTGTTCATTCGTTCCTTTAATCGTAGATACAATTGCAATAATCGCTGCAATACCAATAATAATACCCAGCATAGTTAAGAAGGAACGCATCTTGTGTGACCAGATACCCTGAAAAGATAATCTTAAATTTTCTAACATGTTCGTCCCTCCTACTAATACATTACAGTTCCGGAATCTTCATCCTTATTGGTTTTGACTCCTTCTTTTGCTGTCTTACCATATGGAAAAGCAAGATAATCATCCATTGTAACTCCGGATTTAATTTCTACTGCATATCCATATATGGTCTTTCCTGTCTTCACATACTGTTTTACAAGATGACCAGTTCCATCATCCTTCATGACATAGCTCTTACCATCTTCCTTACGCACATATGCTTTATCCAGATAAATCTTATCGGAAGAATCTTCATCTCCACCAAGATTAATGGAAAGACTTAAGTTGTCTCCATTGCTAAGTCCAGTGCTGTCTTCAATATATGCGGTATAGCCATAATAGGATGCATTCGGATTGCCATTGCCATAATAATAGCCATTGGAATCCTCCGGGTAATCATTAATCTCTGTTATTGTTGCATCAAATACCATTCCGGTGCTCCAGGAGGTTGCTGTAACACTCTGTCCGACTTTCACCTGTTCCAATGCAAGCTCATTTAGAGTTCCCTTTACATATAGACCATCTGAACCGGAAAGTGTCAAAAATGCACTTCCATCATTTGGAAGATTATCCGGATCTCCTGCTTTCTTTACGGTACCATTAAACTCAGCATAAACCATTCCATCTTCTGACTGGCTTTCCATCTGTTTCAACGCAAGCTCCGCTTTTCTTTTATCCAGATCAAGCTTAGTCAGTTCTTTTTCTTTATCCGCAATCTCTTTTGCCAGTTCATCTGCTGTATATCCGCTCTGCTGGTTATCATCCGGTACAGATGGTGTATCCGGTACAACCGGTTCGACCGGGGTATCCGGGACATCCGGCTCATTAATTACTTTACTTCCATCAATAACATACCATTTTGCATCCGGGTCTGCTTCCTCTAAAGCTGCACCGACTTTTGTCCATGCACTGATTAAGGTTCCGGCTACGATATTTCCGTCATGAATTTCAAATACCGCAACCTTCCCCTCACTTTTCAATGTATTCAGATAGCTTCCATAGACATATGCTTCCTTTGTACATAAGAAGCGGTATGGATTCTCCTGGCTTCCATCTCCGGTATATGGCTGCGCCGTTGTTGAAATATAATTATAGGCATCTCCGTTCTTCTCTTCTACCGTATCCGGTGTGGTTACAGAAGTATCCGTAGATGGTGTTTCCGGTGCTGATGGCGTCACACTGTCTACAGACGGTGTACTTGTTGTGGCATTGCTGATTGGCTTGGTATTTTTAAGCTTTTCCAATTCCTTCTGTGCTACAGCACTATTATTTTCGATTGTCTGGATGTCTAATTTCTTCATCTCAATTGCCAGGTCAATATTGGTCATATCATATTGTAACAGCGGGTCACCTTCGGATACTTCCTGTCCTTCTGTTACAAACACTTTCTGAATGGTCTGCTCTGTGCTGACATAAACATCCTGCTGCTGTCCATTGGTCACGGTTCCGTCACTTTCCATGCTGTCATCCCAGGAACCAGTATTTAACATGGATACTGACTGTACCTCTGCTACCAGCTTACTATTCTGGTATGCCCGGTATCCTACTATTCCTCCGGTGATTCCACCTCCGGCTAAAACTACGATTAGAATTGCAATTACAACTTTCTTTTTCATGCCTTGCCCTCCTCATCGTCTGTAAATATTTCTCCGTCTACTATATGGAGGATTCTCTTTGCCTGTTTTGCAATGTTAATATCGTGGGTAATCATGACAATGGTAACGCCCTCATCATTCAGGCTCTGGAACAATTCCATAATCTGTTTACCGGATTTCTGGTCCAATGCTCCGGTCGGCTCGTCTGCCAGTAAAATCTTCGGATTATTTACCATGGCACGGGCAATTGCTACTCTCTGCTTCTGTCCACCGGAAAGCTGTGTCGGACGGAACCCGGAACGGTCTCCTAATCCTACACGCTCCAATGCCTTCTGTGCTCTTTCTTTCCGTTCTTTCTTCTTTACACCGGCATAGCTCAGTGGAAGTGATACGTTATCCAGTGCACTTTCCCTTGGCATCAGCTGAAAACTCTGAAATACAAATCCAATACTGTTCAGTCGGACAGCAGACATCTCGCGGTCTTTTAAGTTTAAGACATCCTTTCCCGCCAGTTCATAGGTTCCGGAAGTCGGTCTGTCCAGACACCCGATAATATTCATCAATGTTGTCTTCCCGGAACCGGACGGTCCCATGATAGCAACATATTCTCCTTCTTCTACCTGTAAAGATACATCCTTCAATACCGGAACTACCAGTTTATCCTGATTGTAATCTTTATAGATATGCTGCAGATTCAGAATCATTCAACCACCTCCGAATCTGTCGCACCTGACTCGCCGCTATCTGTAAATTCAGTTCCGGCTTCATCATACATTCCTTCGTCCATGTATTCGGTTCCGTCAGTATTATTATACATGCCTTCATCCATAGATTCAGTTCCGTATTCATCATACATTCCTTCGTCCATACCAGAATCATCTGTAGATTCCTGATTATATAACGGAGAAGAATAATCTACTTCTTCCATATTGGTAACTGCTGTTACACCCTCATACAGTCCCTGCATCGGGAATGCAATCAGGTCATCTTCAGAAAGTCCGGATTTAATCTCATATTCATCGAGATTCTCATCATACTCGCCTAATTCTACCTTGCGTTTTTCCAGTCTGTTCTTCTTGTCTGCTGCCCATACATATGGGTCTCCATCATCCTGCACAATATAATAGCCGTACAGCCAGACTCCTTCCTTTTCTTCAACCTCGCCCTGTCCGTAATCCGGCTCTATATATAAATGCTGTCCTAACATCAGTCCGTCTGTACTGTCCAAAGTAACATAGAATGAATACTTAGACGCAGAATCTCCAGAACTGCCTCCATCATACATATAAGAAGAATTACTGTCCGTCTGGCTGCTTTCAGTATCAATCTTGGAAATACTTCCTGTCCAGGTCTGCGTCTCATCTAATCTGGAACGTAAAATAACCGGTGTTCCCTCTGAAATTGTTCCTACAGAAGTCTCATCAATCGTTCCTTTTACACGGTACTCGCCTGTCGCTAATATTTTCATATATGCTGCAGTATTTCCATTGGGATCCACCCCGTTTTCATTGATTTCTTTTACAACACCAGCCATCTTACTGGTTACTTCTGAGTTGTCGATGGATTTCTGGTATTTGTCAATCTCTGCCTGTTTGCTTTTCTTGTTGTATTCTGACTGCTTAATGGAAGTCTGCAGTGTCTGAATCTGTGTGGTATATTCAAACTGCTGGTCTTCCGGTGCGCTTGCTTTTTCTTTCTGCAATTCTGCAATCTGTGCATTTGAATTGGAAATGTCATTTGCAATGCCTTCCATCTCAAGCTTTGCCTGGTCTATCTGCATCTGCAGTTCTTCTGTATCATAAGAAAATAATACGGTTCCCTCTTCTACTTCATCACCAACAGAAACGTATACTTCCTTTACTTTACGTTCGGAATCCTTATTTATCTCTAAGGTCTCCTGTGGTTCTACCACACCACTGTAACGATTATTGATTCCTGCTGACTGGTTCATAATTGCAGATACTTTTTCTACATATACCTTGTCTGCAGAATTTCCACCGCTGCTTCTTCCCTTTAGGAAATAGAATCCTACTCCGGCTGCAACTACTGCCGCTGCAATAACTCCAATAATAATGCCTACCTTCTTTTTGCTCATCTGTCTCCTCCTGAATAATTCCTTTTTCCTGCCTTTTACCTGTAGAAACTGCCGTTGGCAGCTTTTTATGGATGCCTGACTTCGAAAAAAATAGCCGTAAAGCTTTCATACTTTACGACTATTTTATCATTTTCTTATTCGAAATACAGCGTGGATAATTCCTAAGATTTCTTAAGAAATCATTAATTTCCCGACAAAAATTTTTACGATTTATTTCAGAGGATATTTTGCAGTTAATTCTGCTACAATTGCTCTTGCTTTCTCAGAAGCTGCCTCGCCCTCTTTAATCATCATGGCAATTGCCTCTGCAATCTTGTCCATATCTTCTGTATTCATGCCTCTTGATGTAACAGCTGCAGTACCAAGACGAACACCACTGGTTACGAATGGAGACTTCGGATCATTCGGAATGGTATTCTTATTACATGTGATGTTTACAGCATCTAATAATTTTTCTACTGCCTTACCTGTCAAATCATAATTAGTAAGGTCTACTAACATCAGATGGTTGTCAGTTCCGCCGGATACAATCTTGATATCACGGCTTAATAATCCCTTGCAAAGTGCCTGGGCATTATCAATAATACCCTGCTGATATACCTTGAATTCCGGCTGTAACGCTTCTTTTAAGCAGACTGCCTTTGCTGCAATGACATGCATTAAAGGTCCACCCTGGATTCCCGGAAATACTGCCTTATTAAAGTTATATTTATCTGCTGCTTCCTGATTGCAGAGAATCATTCCGCCTCTTGGTCCTCTTAAGGTCTTATGGGTTGTTGTTGTTACAACATCTGCATATGGGATTGGGCTTGGATGAAGTCCTGCTGCAACAAGTCCTGCGATATGTGCCATATCAACCATAAGAACTGCACCACAGGCATCTGCAATTTCACGGAATTTCTTGAAATCAATGGTTCTTGCGTATGCGGATGCACCTGCAATAATCATCTTTGGCTTACATTCCATTGCAATCTGCATAACATTGTCATAGTCAATGAAGCCTTCATCATTTACACCATAAGGCACAATATGGAAATATGTTCCGGAGAAGTTTACCGGACTTCCGTGTGTTAAATGTCCACCATGGTCTAAGTTCATTCCCATTACGGTATCACCCGGTTTTAAAATAGCAAACTGTACAGCCATGTTTGCCTGTGCACCGGAATGTGGCTGTACATTTACATAGTCACAGCCAAACAGCTCTTTTGCTCTCTCAATTGCCAGGTTCTCTACAATATCAACGCAGTCACATCCGCCGTAATATCTCTTTCCCGGATAGCCTTCTGCATATTTATTAGTCATTACACTGCCCATTGCTGACATTACTGCCGGACTTACCCAGTTCTCAGATGCAATCAGCTCAATGTGGCTGTTCTGACGGTCAAATTCTTTGGTAATGGCATCTGCAACTTCCATGTCCACTGCCTGAATATCTTCTAATGTATACATGTTTCTTCTCCTTCTCTATGTGATTTTCTTTAGGCGATTGCGAAAGGGGACAGCTTTTCTTTCAAAATTTTGCTATGAAAGGGGATTTGAAGTCTGCACTGAAATCCCGCAGTTCTAAAAGGTATGTTTTGCGTAACGCGATAAAAACAGTCTTTCCAATGTTTGACATCGTCGCTGCATTGTTCGTCAACTTCAGATGCATGATAAGGGCTGTTAGGGGCACTTAGAATTTCGTCTGTTCTTTGGCAACGCTGGCACAGGGACGTGCCAGCGAGGCGCAATTGAACATGGATGTGAATTTGCGCCGGTTGCCGGAACATATGGCATTATACCGAAATTCTTAGTGCCCCTTGCAGACTTTATGCTGCATCTGCAGTTGACGGACAGTACAGCGACCCTGTCAAAGCAACGGAATGTACATCTATCCAATTTCGCAATCGCCCAATAAATTTACTTTGAGTATCATTATAAGTGATAGCCTGATTCAACGCAACAGTATTTTTACGCATTACCGTAAAAAAGTGCATTTTCAAATATCTTTTCCAGTTCCCTTTTCTAGGTGTCGTATTTCATATTATACTGCCACTTAAATATGGCAGTTCCAATGATAACAATATAGCCTGCAATACTGAGGACATCCGGTATCTGATTCAGGAACAGAATGCCAAGAAGTGCCGCAAAGACAATCTGGGTGTAATCAAAAACAGATATCGCTTTTGCCGGTGCTTTCGTATATGCTGTGGTAATGCAGATCTGTCCGCCTGCTGCACATACGCCAGCCAGCATAAGGCAGACAAACTGTGTCATGCTCATAGGCTTATATCCGATGATAAAAAACGGCAATGTGACAACACAGGAAAAGAGTGAAAAACAAAGGACGATAACCGGTCCCTTCACTCCCATTTTCCCCAATTTACGCACATAGGTATAAGCAATTCCTGCACCCAGTCCGCCCAGTGCTCCAATCAGTCCGTAAACAAACTGTATATCAAAGGATGGCTTAATGACAAGCAGTGCTCCGGTAAATGCCAGCACGACTGCTCCCCATTCTACTTTATTTGCCTTTTCCTTTAAGATAAAGGTTGACATAATAATTGCAAAGAAAGGCGATAACTTATTTAACATATTGGCATCTGCAATATTCAGCCGGTCAATGGCATAGAAATTACAGATTAATCCTACCGTTCCGCAGAAGCTTCGCATGAAGAGTCCGCCCCAGCTTTTCTTTGGTGCATAGAATGGCTCTTTTGCCCGGATGAGCAGAAAAGCTGCCACAACGGCAGCTACTGCATTTCGGAAAAAAGCCTTTTCCATCGTAGGCAGGTCTCCTGACAGCCGGACAAAAAATGTCATCAGTGCAAAGAAGAAGCCTGCTCCTATAATAAATAAAATTCCCTGTCTTTTTTCCTGTTTCATATGATTCTTTCTATTCTGCAAGCAGTTTTTCTACACTTGCAAGTTTGACGCAAAGTACAAAAATTTTAGTTGCTGTCTCAAGTTCTTCCATAGTCGGGAAGCTTGGTGCAATACGGATAACAGAATCCTCCGGGTCTTTTCCATAAGGGAAAGGTGCTCCTGCCGGTGTCAAAACAACGCCTGCTTCTTTTGCTTTGGCAACAACACTCTTTGCACATCCCGGTAAAGTATTAAAGCAGATGAAGTATCCACCCTTCGGGCTAATCCAGGAACCGATTCCAAGCTCGCCTAATTCATCCTGCAATGTTCTTTCTACCATTTCAAACTTCGGACGCATAATTGCTGCCTGTTTCATCATATGTGCATTGATTCCGTCAATATTTTTGAAATAACGTACATGACGAAGCTGATTAATCTTATCATGTCCGATGGTCTGCATCGTAAACTGTTTTTCAATGAAGTCAAGGTTTGCCTTGGAAGTTACGATTGCTGCAATACCGCTTCCCGGGAAGCTTACCTTTGATGTAGAGCAGAATTCATATACCATATCCGGGTTGCCGGCTTTCTCACATTCGCTGATGATATCTAAAAGGTCATCCTGCTCATCTTCATAGAGATGATGTACTACATAGGCATTGTCCCAGTAAATACGGAAGTCTTCTGCTGCCGGCTTTAATGCTGCCATACGGCAGACAGTTTCATCGGAATAAGTGATTCCCTGAGGATTGGAATATTTTGGTACACACCAGATTCCTTTAATGGAATCATCGCTGCTTACCAGACGCTCTACCATATCCATATCCGGTCCTTCGGAAGTCATCGGTACATTTACCATTTCTACACCGAAAAATTCTGTTACTCCGAAATGACGGTCATAGCCCGGTACCGGACATAAGAATTTTACTTTATCCAGTTTGCACCATGGTGTACTTCCCATGACACCGTGGGTAAAGGAACGGGATACGGTATCGTACATAACATTTAAACTGGAATTACCGTATACAAAAACATGGTCCGGTGTGCTTCCTACCATATCTGCAATTAATTTTCTTGCTTCCGGAATTCCTTTTAATTCTCCATAATTTCTACAATCTGTACCATCTTCTGCAATTAATTCACTGCTGCTGTTTAATACATCCAGCATCGGCATGACAAGGTCGAGCTGGGTTGCTGCCGGCTTTCCTCTTGCCATATTTAAAGAAAGACCCATTCCCTTGTATTTTGCATACTCTTTTTCAAGACCTTCCTTTACCTTATACAATTCTTCTTTTGACATTTCCTGATAAGACTGCATCTTATTCCTTCCTCCTGTATCATTCATCATTTTCTTTTAACCAGTGAAGCCACTGGGCGATTTCTTTTTCTTTTCCATTGTCGGTCGGCTCGTAAAATACCGAATCCGTCAGCCCATCCGGAAGATACTGCTGTCTGACATAGTGGTGCGGGTAATCATGGGAATAAAGATAACCCAGACCATGTCCTAATTTTCCGGCGGATTTGTAATGTGCATCCTTTAAGTGATTTGGTATCGGTGCCGTTTTGATATGTTCTACCACATCCATCGCGCGATTCAGTCCCATATAGGATGCATTACTCTTTGGGGCACTTGCCACATAGGCAACTGCTTCTGCAAGAATAATCTGTGCCTCCGGCATACCGATGCGTTCTACTGCCTGTGCTGCAGAAACCGCTACATTCAATGCCATCGGGTCTGCTGTACCAACATCCTCTGCCGCGCTGATCATGATTCTTCTTGCGATGAAACGGATATCTTCTCCTGCATATAACATTCTTGCAAGGTAATAAAGGGCCGCATCCGGGTCTGTTCCACGGATACTTTTGATAAATGCAGAAATCGTATCATAATGATTATCGCCTGCCTTATCATATTTCACTACACGCTTCTGGATACATTCCTGTGCCACATCGATTGTAATATGGATAAGTCCGTCTTCGCTTCGTGGTGTGGTTAAGATTCCAAGTTCAATGGCGGTAAGGGCTGCCCTTGCATCTCCATTGGCTACATCTGCCATGAATTCCAGTGCATCCTCATCGATGACTGCCTGATATGCACCCATTCCTTTTTCCTTATCAGTAACTGCCCGCACCAAAAGCTTCTTAATATCTTCTTTTTCCAGTGCATGCAGTTCAAAAATAATGGAACGGGATAGTAAAGCTCCATTGACTTCAAAATATGGATTTTCCGTTGTGGCACCAATCAGGATAATCGTTCCGTCTTCTACAAAAGGCAGAAGGTAGTCCTGCTGTCCTTTATTAAAACGATGAATCTCGTCGATGAAAAGAATCGTTTTCTTTCCATACATTCCCTGATTGTTCTTTGCCTGCTGCACCACTTCCTCCATGTCCTTCTTTCCTGCAGATGTAGCATTCATCTGAAGGAATTCAGCACTGGTGGTATTGGCAATCACTTTTGCCAGCGTGGTCTTTCCGGTTCCCGGCGGTCCATAGAAAAGAATAGAACTTAACTTATCTGCTTTAATGGCACGATATAACAGCTTGTCCTTTCCGATAATATGTTCCTGCCCGACTACTTCGTCTAAGGTCGTGGGACGAAGTCTTGCCGCAAGGGGAGACTCTTTTTCCATATTCTGTTCCCGCATGTAATCAAATAAATCCATTTTTGCTCCTTGCATAATTTCAAAACGAATCTTGCATTTTTACTCTTATTTTTCTTCATTTTTATACTTTTTGGGTTTCAAAATGACATTTGAGCTTTAAAATAATTCATTTCATCCTAAGATACCATACCTTAATTTTTGTCTTTTGACAAGTCTATTCTGGTATTTTTTCTCGATTTTCCAGTGAAAACACACCAAAAATCCATTGAAACATTCCTTTTTTCTCAAGGTAACTCAAATATCAGCTTATCTACCGTTACAAATTCATAACCCTGTGCCTGCAGCCGGTCAATAATCTCAAAGGCTGCCAGCATACTGCTGTCATAACCGTCATGTAATAAAATAATATCACCATCTTTGACATCCGTCATTACTTTATCGACGACTTTTTCCTTATTCTGCACCTCCCAGTCCCTTGGGTCTACATCCCAGAGCACCTCTATCATATTCATCTGACAGTCCAGATTCTTCTGGGTGCTTCCGAAAGGAGAACGCAAAAACTGCGGATATTCCCCGGTTATCTGATAAATGGCATCATTGGTCTTTCGAATCTGCTCACAGGCATCCTCCTTCGATAAGATGCCAAGGTTCACATGGGTATAGGAATGATTTCCTATGATATGCCCGTCATTCTGAATCTTCTTTATCAAATCCGGATATGCCTCTGCTTTCTCTCCTATCACAAAAAAGGTTGCTTTGACATTGCGCTCCTTCAGCCCTTCCAGTAAATCTTTTGTACATTCCGGGCTTGGTCCATCGTCAAATGTCAATGCAACCTCTTTTATTCCACTTGTTTTCTTTGTGTTCATGCTCTCTGCACTTGCCAGATGATTGACACGGATCCGACAGGCTCCGGCGGCAATTACCAATACCGCCAGTGCCAGATTCATCCATATCAATGCTTTTCGGATTCGACTCATTTTACACCGTTACTTTTCTGCTCTCCTGACAATATATGCAGCAACGGCATTTCTTATTATGTCAGGCTTGAACCATTTCAGGCGGTCGCCGGTTTTGCGCTGGCAGTCAGTTCTCCATCGGTAAGGTCGATAAGGATGGTATCTCCCTCTCTGACTTTATCTGCAAGAATCAATTTTGCTGCCAATGTCTCCACATATTTCTGCAGAAAACGTTTCAGCGGTCTTGCACCATATACCGGGTCATAACCTTTCTCGGTAATATAATCCTCTGCAGTCTTTGTCAGTTCCACTTTCAGTTCACGGTCTGCAAGACGTTTATTCAGATCTGCCATCAGTAACTTGATAATGTTACCAATGTTATCTTTGGTCAGCGGCTTGAACATAATGATTTCATCCAGACGGTTCAAAAATTCCGGTCGGAAGTTACCCTTCAGTTCTTCCATGACAGCTTCTTCTGCTTCCGGACGAATCTCGCCGTTTTCGTCAATGCCCTCCAACAGATGCATGGAGCCTAAGTTAGAAGTCATGATAATAATGGTATTCTTAAAGTCTACGGTACGTCCCTGAGAATCGGTAATTCGTCCGTCATCCAGTACCTGAAGCAGTACATTAAAGACATCCGGATGTGCTTTTTCCACCTCATCAAAGAGGACTACGGAATACGGTTTCCGGCGGACTGCCTCCGTCAGCTGACCACCTTCATCATAGCCTACATATCCAGGAGGTGCTCCAATCAGACGGGAGACGGAATATTTCTCCATATACTCGCTCATATCGAGACGGACCATATTGGATTCATCATCGAAAAGGCAGCTTGCTAATGCTTTGGCAAGCTCTGTCTTACCTACACCGGTTGGTCCTAAGAACAGGAAAGAACCGATTGGCTTGCTCGGGTCTTTGATTCCGGCTTTGGAACGGATGATTGCTTCGGTTACCTTGGTAACGCCCTCGTCCTGTCCAATGACACGTTTATGCAGTTCTTCATCAAGGTGCAGTGTCTTATTTCGTTCGCTCTCAGTCAGTTTTGCTACCGGGATTCCGGTCCAGCGGGAGATAATCTTTGCGATTTCTTCTTCGCTGACACTTTCATGTACCAGTGATAAATCTTCACCTTTGACTTTTTCTTCTTCAATTTCCAACTGCTGCTGTAACTGCGGCAGCTTACCATATTTTAATTCTGCCGCTTTATTTAAATCATAGCTCTGCTCTGCCTGCTGGATTTCATTTTTCAGGCTTTCCAAATCCTCACGCAGCTTCTGGACTTTCTCTACGGATTTCTTTTCATTGTCCCACTGTGCCTTCTTATTCTGGAACTCACTCCGAAGCTCTGCTAACTCTTTCTGTAAGTCTGCCAGACGCTCCTGGCTCAGACGGTCATCCTCTTTTTTCAATGCAGTCTCTTCAATCTCTAACTGCATGACACGACGGTTCAGTTCGTCTAACTCGGTCGGCATGGAATCAAGCTCTGTCTTAATCAGTGCACAGGCTTCATCCACCAGGTCGATTGCTTTATCCGGTAAGAACCGGTCTGAGATATAACGGTTCGAAAGCACTGCTGCGGAAACCAGTGCACTGTCGGTAATCTTTACTCCATGGAATACTTCATACCTCTCCTTTAATCCACGCAGGATAGAAATAGTATCTTCTACCGTTGGTTCGTCTACCATAACCGGCTGGAATCTTCGTTCCAATGCGGCATCCTTTTCAATGTATTCCCGGTACTCATCCAATGTGGTAGCACCGATACAATGCAGTTCTCCACGGGCAAGCATTGGTTTTAAAAGCTGTCCGGCATCCATGGCTCCATCGGTTTTTCCTGCACCGACAATGGTATGCAGCTCATCGATAAAGAGGATAATCTGTCCTTCGGATTTCTTTACTTCATCCAATACTGCTTTCAGACGTTCCTCAAATTCACCACGGTATTTTGCTCCGGCTACCAATGCACCCATATCCAGTGCAAAGAGCTTCTTATCCTTTAATCCTTCCGGAACATCACCACGTACAATCCGTTGTGCCAGTCCCTCTACAACTGCGGTTTTACCTACACCGGGTTCGCCAATCAGTACCGGATTGTTTTTCGTCTTACGGGACAAAATACGCACTACATTCCGGATTTCTGCATCTCGTCCGATGACCGGATCCAGCTTCTGGTCTCTCGCCCTCTCTACCATATCATAACCATATTTATTTAAGGTATCATAAGTAGCTTCCGGATTATCGGAGGTCACACGCTGGTTGCCACGCACCGTAGACAGTGCCTGCAGGAAACGGTCTCTTGTAATACCATATTCCTTAAAAATTTCCTTTAATGCAGGGTTCGGATATTTTAACAAGGATAAAAACAGATGCTCTACGGAGACATAATCATCTCCCATCTGCTTTGCCTCATCCTCTGCACTAATCAATACCTTATTCAATGCCTGGCCGACATAAACCTGGCCGCCGGACACCTTGGTTCTTGCTTCCAGATGGCGGATTGCATTGTCTACAAAATGCTCCTTCTGGATTTCCATTTTCTCAATCAGTTTTAAAATCAGTCCATCTTCCTGCTGCAGTAATGCCACTAAAAGATGTTCCTGCTCGATTTCCTGATTGCCATATTCATATGCTAATTTTTCGCAATCCTGGATTGCTTCCATTGACTTCTGTGTAAATTTCTGAATGTTCATATCTTTCACCTCATTTCCCACTGTGCTATGAACGAATTCCTGTTATTTCTGTTTCCAAGCATAAATATAGCACGCATTATTAGCACTGTCAAGAGGTGAGTGCTAAAATTTTCAGACAATTTTTGTTAATTTCTATTTTTCTTCTGTTCAATCCATCTTATCAGTTCATCTACGTCTTCCATTGTCGTTGCCCAACTGGTTGCAAAACGAATTACCGTATGCGTCTCATCCTTTTTCTCCCAGAAGCTGAATTCAACTTTTTGCGCAAGCTTTTCCATAAATGCATTGTCTACCACACAAAATACCTGATTGGTGGGAGCATCCAGATAAAGCTCAATTCCATTTTCCTTTAAGCCTTTCCGAATCTTATCTGCCGCTGCAATTGCCGGCTCTCCGATATGCTCATACAAATCATTTTCAAATAAGACATCAAACTGGATGCCAAGTATCCGTCCCTTAGCAAGCAGTGCTCCATGCTGTTTTATAATGGTAAAGAAATGCGGAATAAGTCCTGGCTTCGGAAATACCACTGCCTCTCCAAACAATGCACCGCATTTTGTTCCTCCGATATAAAAGGCATCGCAGCATGCTGCAATATCTTCTAATGTCACATTATTCGCCGAACAAGCCAGTGCATAAGCCAGTCTTGCTCCATCTAAATAAAGTGGAATACCCTTGCTGCGGCATACTTTACTTAATGCTTCTAATTCCTGCCTGTTATATAAGGTTCCATATTCTGTCGGCTGGGAAATGTATACCATTCCCGGCATCACCATATGATCACGGTTGCCATCCTCTTTAAATGTATTTAAGACTTCTTCTACCTTTTCTGCACTGATTTTTCCGTCTGTCTGCGGAATCGTCAACACTTTATGTCCACCCGCTTCAATAGCTCCTGCCTCATGGGAACTGACATGTCCGGTCTCTGCCGCAATCACTCCCTGACAGGATGCTAACAGGGCACCAATTACCGTGGCATTGGTCTGCGTTCCTCCCACCAGAAAATGCACCTCTGCCTCCGGTGCATTGCAGGCCTTCCGAATCTTTTCCCTTGCAGTTTCCGAATATTCATCCAGTCCGTATCCGGCACTTTTTATCAGATTTGTCTCCGCTAACTTTTTTAGAATCGCCGGATGGGCTCCTTCCATATAATCACTTGCAAACGCTAATTATGCTGCCATTTTTCTACTTCTTCTTTCTATTCTATACTGACATAGATTCTTCTTCTATGATTTTTCCTACTTCCTCCGGTTTGATTTCCACAATCTCTGCTATCTGTTCTAAGGTATAGCCCTTCCTGTGCATATTGGTAATTACTTTTTTATTTGTTTCTCTTAATGTCTTTTCTGCTGCTCTTTCTTCTATTCCTTCACTCAGATTACACATCAGGTTCACTTCCTCTCTCAATTCTTCACTTACCGGAATCTGATATTCCAGTTCTATCATATTTAATTTTTCTTCTGCTTCTATTTCATTTGACAAAAGTGTGCTTATCAGCCGATGCAGCTCATAGCGTTCCTCTCTTTTGGGAACTTCATTTGTTACACCAAGCAATACAATATTCAAAAGGTCTATATTTCCTTCCCAGTCATATTCATTTACGATATCTTCTTTCATCAGATGAATATAACTCATCGAATTCATATCCATATTCATGCAAATCCAGATACTAAATACCCGTTTTATGTCATCATAATCCGAATGCCAAAAATCACGTTCCTTTTGGGATGAAATAAGCCTGCTTACATAGAATATCGCCCGGTTCAATATTTTATATGTAACAGGTTTGTTCTTCTGAGCTTCAATATTTACTATAATTTGAGAAATTCCATCTCTCATGCGCACATAAAAAACAATATCAAACCTGACCGTTCCTTCATTTATTTCTGCATTTTCTGAATTAAATCCGCCAATATGTCCTGCCATATCGCTTGCATTTGTAAGTCCCGGTTCTATGGGCACAACACCAACCTGTGGTTCTCCTTCAATATACGGTATCACATCCTTGGGATTCATACCTTTAAATTCATCCACAGTATTCACCAAAATATGCGCCAGAATACTTTTTTGTCCTAAGAGTCTTTTGGCACATTCATCATATTGTGCCCGATTTCTTGCAGCTTTTACTGCATTTGTAATTTCGCTGTTCAGATTAATAGCCTCCTTTGTTTCCGATTCCTCTCTCAAACCCTTCACAAAGTATGCTCTATTGAATATCAATCCAATTTCATTATACGGTTCCATCCTATCAGACGCAAATAAATTTTTCATAAAGAACTCCCGGAACATCGTTTTTCCGATGCTCCGGGAGTCTGTTATCTTTTTCTTCTATCATATATTTTCCAAGTTTCTGATTACATCAGTTTACGGAATAAAACTTTCAAATCCTCTACATTTGTATCCTTTGGATTGCCCGGTGCACAGGCATCAGCAAAAGCGGATTCTGCAAGGAATTCTAAGTCTTCTTCCTTTAACGCCTCTAATTTTGTTGGAATTCCAACATCTACAGATAACTGCTGTACCGCATCAATGGCTGCCTTTCTGTATTCTTCTACAGACATATCATCAACGCCTTTTACACCCATTGCTCTTGCAATCTCACGATATTTCTCACCAGTGCATTCTGCGTTGTATTCCATTACGATTGGAAGCATCATTGCACAGGCAACTCCATGTGGAGTATCATATACAGCACCTAATGTATGTGCCATGGAATGTGCAATTCCAAGTCCTACATTAGAAAATCCCATTCCTGCAATATACTGTCCTAATGCCATTCCTTCACGGCCTTCTTTTTCATTTGCAACTGCACTTCTTAAAGATCTGCTGATAATTTCAATCGCCTTCAAATGAAACATATCTGTCATTTCCCATGCAGCCTTTGTAGTATATCCTTCAATGGCATGTGTCAGTGCATCCATTCCGGTGGAAGCAGTCAGTCCCTTTGGCATAGATGACATCATCTCCGGGTCAATTACTGCGATAACCGGCATATCATGCGGGTCTACACATACAAATTTTCTCTTACGCTCTACATCTGTAATCACATAGTTAATGGTAACTTCTGCTGCAGTTCCGGCTGTTGTCGGTACAGCAATAATCGGAACACAAGGCTTCTTTGTCGGAGCTACACCCTCTAAGCTTCTGACATCCTCAAATTCCGGATTTGCAATAATGATACCAATTGCTTTTGATGTATCCATAGAAGAACCACCACCAATTGCAATGATATAATCTGCTTTTGATGCTTTAAATGCTTCCACACCATGCTGTACGTTCTGAATGGTAGGATTTGCCTTAATATCTGAATAGATTTCATAAGCAAGTCCTGCTTCATCCAATACATCGGTTACTTTGGATGTTACACCAAACTTAATCAAATCCGGGTCGGAACAGACAAATGCTTTCTTAAATGCTCTTGCCTTTGCCTCGTTTGCGATTTCTTTAATTGCTCCTGCGCCATGGTAGGAAGTCTCGTTTAACATAATTCTGTTTGCCATTTTATCTTCTCCTTTGTCCTTTATTGATACCTCTATTTTACCAATGAAAGCGACAAATAAAAAGTTACAAAAAGCCAACTCTGTCACTTGATTTTTCAATATCTGTCATGGGCAAATTCCACTCTCAATCATCATCCTTCACCACTATATCATCTGCAATTTTTCAAATACCGCTTTCAGTTCCGCCGGCACCGCTTCCGTCAGTGCCTTTGCCAGTTCCTTCGGTGTAGCCTTCTTTCTTCCAAGCACCCACTGAATTGTCATATAAACTGAACCCTGGCAATACATTTCCAGAAGGAAATGAAGATGCTCCGATAATTTCTGTCCTGATTTCTTTTCTATCTTATACGTATAAAACCGGGTAATCAGTTCAAAATCATGGTCTCTTAAGCAGTTCTGGCTGTCTGATTTAAATGCAGCCCGGAAAAATAATTTTTCCTGCTCAATATATTCAAATTTCTTTACCAGCCCCTCATATACCGTCTTTCCCTCTCCCATATGTTCAAAGGATTCTGCTAAAATTTTGTCAAAATACCAGTTTATCAGATCATATTTATCCTGAAAATGACGGTAAAATGTCTGTCTTGTCGTTCCGCTCAGTTCCACAAGCTGCCGCACTGTAATCCGTTCTATCGGCATCTTCGCCATACACTGCTTCATGGCATCTGCCAGCCGGTATTTCATCTGTTCTGCTTTCTGAACATTCTGCTCCATGCCTTCTCCTCCACTTACTCTGCCAATCTACTATCGTCAGCATAGCACCAACCTGTGAAAAAGGCAACCTGACCGCTTTCTCCTATAAAGTTTTCCTGCGTTTCCACCGCCAGATTACAATAGAAAGGAGAACTGCCACATAATCCGTCAGTGCCTGTCCGTAGATAACACCGTGCAGACCAAGCAATGCATTCAAGCCGTAAAGCACCGGAATCAAAAGTACGCCCTGTCTCAATATAGAAAGAATCGTTGCCGGAAGTGCATTTCCGGTAGACTGCATACAGTTCATATTCATAAATAAAATGCCAATGACCGGACCGGAAATCATATAAGCAATCAGCATTTCCACACCATAATTTATGACCTCTGTATCAGAAATAAACAGGCGGATAATCGGCTCCCGGAAAAAGAAAAACAGTGCTGTCGCCAATACACCTACAATCAGACAGCATTTCTTCGTATAACGTTCCACTGCAATAAAACGCTCCCTGTTCCCTGCACCGTAACTATAGCCTAATAACGGTTGTACTCCATTTGCCAGTCCCATCTGTAAAAATGTGATAAACATATTTGCCTTAAATACAATTCCAATAGCCGCTACCGGTGCATTTCCATATGCCACCAGAATCTGGTTTAAAATAATCGTAGAAATGCTCATCAATGCAGAAAAAATAGCTGTTGGAAGTCCTGCCGAGCATACCTGGGACAGAATTCTGTCCCCACATTTAAAATACCGGAATGCCATAGACATGTTCCTGCTCTTTCTACAGAAATACCAAAGATAATATACACTCGCCATTATATTTCCAATAGTCGTTGCAATGGCCGCGCCTGCTGCACCCATACCAAATCCACTGATAAATATCGGGTCTAAAATAATATTGGCCACGGTTCCTATCATACTTCCTGTCATAGCTTCCCGGCTGGCTCCGTCCGCACGCACAACAAAGCTTGCTGCCGCAGACCAGATAATAAACGGTGCACCATAAGAAATGTATGTTGTGTATCCTTTCGCCAGTTCATAAGTATCTGCATCTGCTCCAAACAATTGTAAAACCGGCTGCATTCCAACCAGTAAAATTACAGCAAAAACAATTCCCACGATAAGTGATGCATAGGTAATAAAAGAAGAAACCTGCTTTACTCTTTTTTCCTTCTTTTCGCCCAATGCCATAGATGCCGCTGCGCTTCCGCCCATACCAAACATATTGGCAAATGCCATAAATAATATAAAAATCGGATTCGTCTGACTGACCGCAGCCACCTGCAACGGATCCCCTGTCTGCCCTACGAAAAACGTATCCGCCATATTATAAACGACAGTAACCAGACTGCTGATAACACTTGGAATTGCCATCTTTGCTACTGCCTTCGACACCTTCATGCTGCCCATCAATTCATTTTCATCCATTGTAACCCTTCCTTTCTGCCGGTAAAATCTGCTTTCCAAAGCCACTCATCGACCTCTTGTAACTTTAAATTTCTCATTCCAGATTCCGAAGCATCTTCTCTGCAATTCTTAAAAATTCTTTTCTTTCTTCTTCCGTAATTCCCTGTAATAAAAGTTCTTCCGATTCCGTAATTTCCTTTCGCAGAATATGTTCAATCTTCCGCGCCTGTTCTGTAAAAACAATCTTCTTATATCTTCCATCCTCTGATTCCGGCACCCGGCAGATTAGTTCTGCCTGCTCAAGATTCTTTAAAGTCTCTGTTGCAGTAGACGGACGCAAGCCAAATTCTTCCTCAATCTCTTTCTGGTATACCGGATGGTTTTCTGATTCCACCAGAATATAATTTAAAATGTTACCCTTTGCTCCGCTGATTCCGATAGATTCCTGTATTTTCTTAGAACGTCTGCGGAGCCGGTTGGATATTTTATTAATTACCTTTCCTGTTTCCATGGCAAATCTGTTCCTTTCTTTAAACTTATTACTATTTCTAATTAGTTCGGTTCCTAAGTATTTTAGTCAGATTTTATTCCATTGTCAACTTTCTATTTTATCTACTCTATTTCTTCATGCATAATATTCCTTTTCCCGGCTCATGCTAATGCCGATATCTAAACTTTTCTTAGGCGATTATGAAAAAGAACGTAAGAATTTTGAAAGAAAAATATATCTTTTCGCAATCGTCCAAAAAATTTTCTATAAAAGGAGATTATCGTATGGGAAATAACATGGATTTAAATTATGAAATGTTCTGCTATCAGTGTGAACAGACAGCCGGTGGCAAAGGCTGTACAAAGCTTGGCGTATGCGGAAAGACACCGGAAATTGCCAACCTGCAGGATTTACTTATTTTTCAGATAAAGGGGATCAGCTGCTACGGAAAAGTGCTGGTGGAGCAGGGACAACATATGGACAAATCGATTGTAAGCTTTATTGAAAATGTACTTTTTACGACACTTACCAATGTAAATTTTGATGCAGATGTTCATGTGGCACTGCTCCGGCAATCACAGCAAATCAAAGAAGAACTTCACAATTTGGTAGGTGAAATTTCGAATTCCACACTCCATGCCACCTATCATCTGCCGGATTCAAAAACGGATATGTTAAAGGATGCTCCTATGGCGGGCATTATGTATGACAAATCCTTAGACCCAGACATCCGCTCCCTCCGTCAAACTATTCTCTACGGTTTAAAAGGTATCAGTGCCTATGGTCATCAGGCAAGAGAATTAGGTTACTTCAGTAATGAAGTGGATGACTTTTATATACTGGCATTAGAAGCCATTACCGATGACCGGCTGACTGTCGAAGACCTGATCCGTCTGACCATGCGTACCGGTGAAATGGCTATTGAAGTCATGAAAAAACTGGACGATGCCAATACCACTATTTATGGCAATCCTTCCCCGCATAAGGTAAATGTTACTATTAAAAAAGGGCCATTTATCATTGTCTCCGGCCACGACTTAAATGATTTGGAAATGCTGTTGAAGCAGACGGAAGGCACCGGCATCAACATCTATACCCATGGTGAAATGCTGCCCTGCCACGGTTATGATGGACTGAAAAAATATTCTCATCTTGTAGGTAACTTCGGTGGAGCCTGGCAGGATCAGCAGAAACAGTTTGACAACATTCCAGGCTGTATCCTGATGACCACCAACTGCCTGATGCGCCCGAGAGATTCCTACAAAGACAGGATTTACAGCACGAATGTAGTAGGCTGGGATGGTGTGAAACATGTCGGTCGGAAAGAAAATGGAGACAAAGATTTCAGTGAAATCATAAAACAGGCAATTGAACTTGGCGGTTTCCAGGAAGACCAGCCGGCAAAAGAGATTCTGGTAGGTTTCGGACACCACGCTGCCTTAAGCTATGCCCCACAGCTTGTGGAAGCTGTTAAAAGCGGACTAATCCGTCATTTCTTCCTTATCGGTGGCTGTGACGGTGCCCGTCCGGGACGAAATTACTACACTGACTTTGCCCAAATGGTTCCATCCGACTGTATGATTCTAACGCTTGCCTGCGGAAAATACCGTTTTAATAAACTAGATTTTGGTGAAGTAGCTGGACTGCCACGTCTTTTGGATGTGGGACAATGTAATGATGTCTACTCTGCCATCCGCATTGCTACTGCACTTGCAGATGCTTTTGAAACGGACGTAAACGGACTTCCACTGTCACTGATTATATCCTGGTATGAACAAAAAGCGGTTGCTGACCTGCTTGCCCTTTTAAGCCTTGGCATTCATGATATTTATTTAGGTCCAACGCTTCCTGCCTTCATCAGTCCAAATGTGCTGCAGTATCTTACCGATACCTTCCACATAAAGCCAATCAGCAATGCTTCCGATGATATCAAAACCTGCCTGAAACAAAGCCTATAAATAATAAACCTCCTTACCAGTTTTCTGGTAAAGAGGTTTTTATTTATGCAAAATCTATTTTCCTGTCTGATTTGCAATGCAGACGCAATACCATTTATCATCTGTCTGACTGACATCATGATTACAGTTGATAATCGGATGATTCAGGTCATTTGGTGGAATGTAACGCACCACACCGATTCTTCCATCGGACATCTGTACCTTTACATCCCGGTAATTTGCCACCATATTTTTCACAAATAAGTCTACCAGGCGTTCATCCAGTCCCGGAAATTCGCCCTTTTTAAATTTCTCCAGCACATCAAAAGGAATCATGGATTCCTTATAACTTCTCTGGG
Source organism: Roseburia sp. CLA-AA-H209 (assembly GCF_020687575.1). Classification (NCBI taxonomy): domain Bacteria; kingdom Bacillati; phylum Bacillota; class Clostridia; order Lachnospirales; family Lachnospiraceae; genus Roseburia; species Roseburia sp. CLA-AA-H209. Next base: position 70,497 of record NZ_JAJEQU010000009.1, on the reverse strand, counting down.
AAATCATGGCATCATACACATCGGAAATGGCGGTAATCCTTGCCAGCAGAGAAATCTCATCTCCTGCAATCTGATCCGGATAACCCTTTCCATCCAGCCGCTCATGATGATGTCTTGCCGCTAACCGGATATCTTCATCTACATTATCCCAAAGCAGCTCATATGAATAAACGGGATGAGCTTTTATGATTTCAAATTCTTCTTCCGTAAGTCTTCTCGGTGCATTTAAGATTTCTTCCGGTACCTTCGTCTTTCCGATATCGTGCACTAATCCGGCGCATACCAGCTTTTTAATCATCGGTTCCGGAAGCTTCAGCCACTGCCCGATAACACCATTGGTAAATGCTACGTTCAGGGAATGGCGCTGCAAATTCTCATCCATCTCTCTCGGTGCATCAATACACTGAAATATTTTAGGGAAATCCAATACCTTAATCTTAGTAAAAATATCCTTTGTAACAGTCTCCGTTGCTTCCATATTAATTTCGGAAGCATTTCTGGTTACAGAAAAAATACTGTCTACATCGTTTTTTAATGCTGTATAGCCGACTGCTTCTTCGTATACTCTCTGCAATGCAGCTCTTGGTGCTTTTCCACTGTTGAGAATTTCCTGATAAGTTTCCTCACTGGTTGTAATATATCCACCACGTTCAAACTTGGAAAGTTTATCTAACCGGTCCTGTGTCAGGACTTCGCCCCGTTTTAAAAGCAGCACCGAACCTCTGTCATTATAAATATCTCCGGAAAGTTCCATGCCTTCCCATAAAAAATCAATTGGAATTTTTCTAAGTCTCATTCTGTCACTCCGCCCTTATATATTCCTGTCACGAATCATCATGCAGCCATACTCTTCTGTCTTAAGATTTGCATTCTGTATCCGGACAATCCGATATGTCTTCTGTAACATTGTATCTCCAAGTTTCACACAAATCCGCAGTTCCGTTCCAACTGTCCCGCTTCCTGCCATTGTCTGAATCAGAATTCCATTTCCACTGATATTACAGGTTTCCATTTCAATTGGCTTCTGCAATTCAATTAATGTTCCATCCACAATAACAGATTCTATATATCCCTTTTCTTTTAAGGGATAACGGGCATGCTTCCGCTTCTCACCATTCTTACTCCTGCCCAGCTCGATTTCTACTTCATTGGCAATTATAACCTTCCGAAGATTACCGGTAGCTTCTACCAGGCTCCCATTCGGTCCAAATATGATAACCGTCACCGCATGCTCCATCCGGTTGTCAAGGCTTCCTGCACTAACCTTTACTACTTTACGGATCGGATCATAAGATTTGATTCTTGTATCTAATACCATCTTCCCGCCGGCAATTTCCTTTACAATAATCCGGCAGCCATTTAACTCCATCATTCCTGCCATAATTTGCATTTCTCCCTGATACTGTTGCTCACCTATTATCCATATCTCATTTCTGTTTGATATATTTTATCACGCCTATCCCGGTTTGAAAATATTTTTACCAAAAATAATAGTATAAAACCAGTTGCACAATCAGTATAAATGGCATTCCTATTACAAAGTACCAATGTTTTGTCTTATGACGGAACAGATACATACCTGCCCATGTCCCAATGCTTCCTCCCAGTATGCTTACCAGAAATAACGTTTTTTCGGGAATACGCCATTTATGACAGATGGCTCTGCGTTTATCTATTCCCATGACGGATAGCCCAACAATATTTGCAATTATTGCATATGCAATTACTATTTTCTGAATTGTAGTCATTATTTTCTCCTTTTTCAAATATTAATTTTCGGTGATTGCAAACGGAAATAATCTTTGCTGGAAAATATTACGGAGATTTACAGCGGATTATCTTTATCCGTTATGAAATGCCAGCAGTTCTTAGAATGCGTGTTTTTCTTGCTGATAAACTGTCTTTCCGGTTGCTTTGACTGAATAGCTGCACTGTCCGTCGAGAACAGATGCCGCATAACGCCTGCAAGGGGCACAGGGAATTTCGGCATAATTATACTTTCATCTGGCAACCGGCACAAATTCACGTCCATGTTCAAATGTGCCTCGCTGGTACATCCCTGTACCAGCGTTGCCTGTTGCCAGATGAAATTCCCAGTGCCCCCAACAGCCCTTATCAGGCATCTGTACTTCGACGAACCGTGCAGCTATTCTGGCAAACATTGGAAAGACTGTTTTCATAACCAAAAGAAAAACACGCATTTTAGAACTGTGGTATTTCATAACGAAAGATAATCTGCTGCGAATCAACGTAATATTATTGTAACAAATCTCTTCTATCCTTTTGCAATCCCCGGATATTAATTTTTAAACAACGCCCAAATGTAAAAATCCCCTCTTCCAAATCAGAAGAGGGGAAATCATTTCTGTTACTTATGCATTCTTCTTTGCAAAGCGTGTTTTGAATACAAACCACAGCTCTGTTGCAATACAGATAGAAGAATAAGTTCCGCTCACAATACCTACCATAAGAGGAAGTGAGAAATCTTTAATGGATGCAACTCCAAGGATATAAAGCAGGAATACCATTACAAAGGTTGTAATTGAAGTATTTAAGCTTCGTGAAATTGTCTGGGAAATGGAGCGGTCAGCTATTTCGGTTAAGCTTTCCTTATCCACATTTCTTACCAGATGCATATTCTCACGGATTCGGTCAAAGATAACGATGGTATCATTGATGGAATATCCGATGATTGTCAGCATTACTGCAATAAATGTGCTTCCTACAGACAGCCGCAGCAGAGAGTAACAGGTTAAAATAACCAGTACATCATGAATCAGTGCTAAAATAGCAGAGGTTGCAAAACGAATGTCTTTAAACCGGAACCAGATATAAACCAGCATACAGATTGTTGCAATTACTACTGCCCAGACTGCATCTTTTGTCATTTCACCACTGATAGTGGAACTGATATTAGTAGAGGAAACAGTTGAAGTATCTACACCAAGATTTTCTTCTAATGTAGTATTTAACTGCTCTCTTTCGTCCAAATCAAGGCTTCTGGTCTTAAATACAACCTGTGTACTTCCTTCTACCTTCTGAGCCTGTACACTGGAATCTCCAGTCACATCCTCAATCAGAGGAATTACTTCAGAATCTAATTCTGCAAGAGTATAATCTTTACCCATATCTACGGTTGTAGATGTACCACCGACAAATTCAAGGCTTAAGTTCAATGCGCCCTTGCCATTGGCTTTGTTTACGCCCATTCCCACAAATCCGGCAATGATAATTACTGCTGAAATAATAAAGAATACGTGGCGTTTTGCAATAAAATGCATTGGACGGCGGTCTTTCTGTCTTCCATAGAATTTTGCATCACGGAAACCAATTACATACAGTCCATGTAATACCAGTCTTGTTACAACTAATGCGGTAAACATAGATAAAACGATACCGATTGCCAGTGTATAAGCAAATCCTTTTACGAAACCGCTTCCCTTAAATGCCAGCACTGCTGCAGCAATCAGGGTGGTGATATTTCCGTCTAAAATTGCAGATAACGCTTTCTGGAATCCGGTCTTAATCGCTGTCGAAACAGTCTTGCCGGATGCAATTTCTTCCCTGATACGGGCGAAGATAATAACATTTGCATCTACCGCCATACCAATGGAAAGGATGATACCTGCGATACCCGGAAGGGTAAGTGTAATTTCAAAAAGATAAATAACTGCAACTACCATTGTAGTATAAATTCCAAGTGCTATGGTTGCTGCCACACCGGAAATCCAGTAGTAAGCAATCATGAATACTGCAATCAGGGCAAGACCGATTGCTGCTGCCTTTAATGCCGTTGAAATTGCTTCTGTACCAAGCTGTGCTGCTACTATCTGGGACTGTAACTCAGATAACTCTAAGGAAAGAGAACCGATACGGATGTTAGAAGCTAAAGTCTCTGCTTCTTCATAGGAACTCATTCCATCGATTACTGCGCTTCCTCCGGTAATTGCTTCTTTTACACGAGGAGTACTGATTGCCTCATCATCGTATACAATTGGGCAGACCTTTCCAACGTTGGCAGTGGTTGCATCTGCAAATTTCTGTGCGCCTTCATCCGTAAGTGTAAGCTGGACCACATACTGCTTGTTGCCAAGGTTGTCCTGCTGTGTTGCAGCCTGTGCATCCTTTACATCATTACCGGTCATGTAAACATTTCCGTCTGGATCCCGGAACTCTAAGGAACCCGGTTTTCCAAGTTCGTCCAGAATCTTGTTGGCATCCTTTACTCCTGGAATTTCAACGGTGATACGGTCATCACCTTCCTGATATACAGATGCTTCTGTACTGTAGCCTTCCACACGCTTCTGAAGCTTGTAAATAGTATCCTTCATCTGCTCGGAAGTCGGATTCTCAGATTCTACCTGATATGTGATGCTGACACCACCTGCCAGGTCCAATCCAAGCTTAATGTTCTTATCTTCACCTTTTCCGGTTGAAGATAAGATGATAGACGCATAATACGACAGTCCTGCTAAAACCAAGAGAACTGCAAGTAATATGGCTACGCCCTTACTTTTCTTCATTTTCTTCTTCCTTTCTCCTGACTTAAATTTCCGCCTCTGCGGCTTTTATCATAATTGCGCATTCCACACGTTTCTTCTGTAATGCACAACCAATGTCATAGGTATTATGAATATCACCATGGAAATTATAAGAGTTCGCTGCACATCCACCGCTACAGTAGAATCTTGCAAAACACTCTCTGCATTTTTCCTTGGAATAAACATTACAGCTCTTAAAGGAATCCCGGATATCGGTACGTTTTAAGCCTTCAAAAACATTTCCCATCAGGAAATCTTCATTTCCAACAAACTGATGACATGGATATAAGTCTCCCCAAGGTGTTACTGCCAGATACTCGGTTCCGGAACCACATCCGGAAAGTCTCTTGGCAACACAAGGACCACCCTCCAAATCAATCATAAAGTGGAAGAAATTGAATGCTTTTCCTTCTTTTTTCCGTTTTACCATCTCTTTTGCCAGTGCATCATATTCTGCAAAAAGCTGTGGCAGGTCTTCCTCACGGATGGCATAATCATCTGTCTCCTGTGCCACAACCGGCTCTACGGAAATCTGCTTAAACCCAAGGTCTGCCAGATGCAGTACATCCTTGGAAAAATCTAAATTATGATGGGTATAGGTTCCACGCACGTAGTAGCGTTCCTGATTTCTGCTGTCTGCAAATTTCTGGAATTTCGGAACAATCACATCATAGCTTCCCTGACCACCACGGAACGGACGCATATAATCATTGACTTCTTTTCTTCCGTCAATACTTAATACAACATTGTCCATCTCTTTATTAGCGAACTCCATAATATCATCATTTAAAAGAACGCCATTTGTGGTCAGTGTAAACCGGAAATTCTTATTATGTATTTTTTCCTGCTCTCTTCCATATGCTACTAAATCTTTTACCACCTGGAAGTTTAAGGTAGGTTCTCCACCGAAGAAATCCACCTCTAAGTTCCGGCGGTTGCCGGAATTGGCAATCAGGAAATCCAATGCAGCCTTTCCTACTTCATAGGACATTAACGCACGTCTGCCGTGATATTCTCCCTCTTCTGCAAAACAGTATCTGCAGGCAAGGTTACAATCATGGGCAATATGCAGACACAGTGCTTTTACTACAGTAGGACGCTTTGTTACATCACCGATGTATTCTTCATAATCATCCGGTGTGAACAAATCTCCGTTCTTCTGCAATTCCTCTATCTCTTCAATTGCTTCTTTTATCTCCGCCTCATCATAGGTCTTATTCAGTCTCTGTATGATTTCTTCACGGCTTGTCTCTTCCCACAATGCAATGACATCATAGGTTAAGTCATCCACAATATGGATGGCGCCGCTGTTTACATCCAGGACAATATTATAGCCGTTGTTTTTATACTGGTGAACCACTACAATATTTCCTCACTTTCTTACAACATTATAACGACCGTCCGCGCAGGCGTACGGTCGTTTCGTTCGTTCTCAATCTGAACTTCTGGTAATTATTTGCAATGCTCGCAAGTCTGGTTTCCTACAGTACAGGAAGTCTTGCATGCTGACTGACAAGATGTCTGGCACTCGCCGCATCCGCCCTTCTTTACTGTATTCTGTAACTTTCTTGTATTCAGGGTCTTAATATGTTTCATCTCGTTATCTCCTTTCGAAAAAATACCTCTAGTTAGTATAACACATAGTCTTTCATAAGAAAAGCACTTTTTTTAACTGAGCATTCCTCCCACAGTTCCCGAAGCAGTGCATAAAATCAGTGTTGTAAGGATGTGCTGCATTCCGGAATCCAGTCCCTTTTTCAATATCAGGGACACAATGAGCAGCACTGCAAAATATAATAGCCCCATCACGGCTCCCCACAGATATTTCCGGCTCTTCTTAATCTTTCCAATGATGAAGCCGCCGACAAATCCCACTACAATATAGCTTATGATAATGCTGATATTTACCGCAGCTTCGCTTAATTCCATTTTATATAAGACTGCCGCCAGAATAAAAAGCAGTATTCCCGTCAGAATATACATGACCAGCAACACTTTGCCCATTGTCGTAAAAAGATTTCCTTTTCCTGCCACCTTCTCTTTTCCCATATATCCTCCATCCATCTTCGTACCTTGCGCCTGCATCCGTAACTTATTTTTTATATCATGTTCCGGATACAGTTTCGCTTTGTACTATATATGAAAAAAAGATTTATATTATGTATAAAAATGTCTCCTGCCGCTTAACTTTCCAATCACGAATAAAAATACCGAAAATGTCGGAATATTTTTCCATCCTGATTTATCTTCTCTGTTTCCTGAAAGCCAAGTTTCTGAAGCAGTCCCAACGATGCTTCATTCCCCGGCTCCACCAGACAGTCAATTCTTCGAAAATCAAGATTGCTTTTTGCCCACGCCATGATTGCCTGACAGACCTCATATGCATAACCCTGCCTCTGGTATTCCGGTGCAATGACATAACCCATCTCAATAATTTCTTCTTCTCCCAGCATGCGATAGTCGATTCCGGCTCTTCCAATCAGCCGGTGGGTACCTTTTTCCTTTGCCAGCCACATGCCATATCCATAGTAGCCATACATATTTTCAATATATGCTCTCTGGTACTCCTCCTCTTCCTGCCTTTCGTAAAGGGGCTCGATATAATCGGTGATTCCCTTCTTATTATATAAATCAAATAAATCGTCCATGTCATCTAACGTAATCTCTCTCAGATAACACCGCTTTGTCTCTAATATCCGCCACGGCAGATGGTGTTTCCGCTGAAATGTCCGAAGTAAAAATTCTGTATCCACTTCTTCCAGTCCAAGAAGCAGCATATCCACATTGCTTAAAGGCATCTGTTTTGAAAAATCCGGTACTTCATAGCCAATGATGGTAAGCTGGTCTGAGTCAGAATCTGCATCCTTTTTCGCCCATGCCACTTCTTCCGGTTCTGTTGCAAGCAGCATACATTCCTCCGGCTTTACATGATGTCCACTCAGGAAAAATGTGATATCTTTTTCCAAATCAGCATCTGTAAAAAGAAGTTCCACTTTTTTCTGCTCTGACAGTTCTTTTTGCAGGCGGCTTAATGCATGTTTCTCTTCTTCAGAAAGTTTTTCTTCTAATGTTTCTTTTCGTATGATACAGTTCCAGTTTACAGTATTCCAGTGACACATATTTCCTTCTCTCTTTCTTTACAAAAAAGCCTTTTTCCGCTATAGTAGAACTACATTCTGTTATGCAGGATGAATTCAATGAACAGAAATGAGGTATCTTACAATGGCTCAGAATCCTATTATTACATTTGAAATGGAAAACGGAGATATTATGAAAGCGGAATTATATCCGCAGGTTGCTCCTAACACAGTAAATAACTTTATCAGCCTTGTCAACAAGGGATTTTATGATGGACTTATCTTCCATCGTGTCATCAACGGTTTTATGATTCAGGGTGGTGACCCGGAAGGAACCGGAATGGGCGGTCCAGGATATGGTATCAAGGGTGAATTTGCACAGAACGGCTTTGCCAATGACTTAAAGCATTCTGCAGGCGTTCTTTCCATGGCTCGTTCCATGATGCCAAACTCTGCCGGCTCCCAGTTCTTTATCATGCATAAGGATGCTCCACACTTAGATGGTGCTTACGCTGCTTTCGGTAAAATCATCGAAGGCATGGATGTGGTAAATAAAATTGCAGAAGTTGCAACCGACTACAGCGACCGTCCAATGGAAGACCAGCGAATGAAAACCGTTACCGTAGAAACCTTTGGTGTTGATTACGACGAACCAGAAACCGTATAATGCCATCGCAACAGCCGTATCAGTGTATACACTGGCGCGGCTGTTGTTTTTTTGCAAAGCTTCTCTTTTTATTCTTTCAGTTTCCGGTAAAGCTTCTGTACAAACTGCACATCCTCTCTGGTAAGTTTCTTATGGCTATACGCTGCCACTTCAAGAATCTGAAGATAACGCTCCTTTTCTTCCATGCTCCAGCCCCCATAATTTAAAAGCTGTTCCCGGAATGTCCGGTCGGATTGTACTTTTGCATTTACAATGCCCTTCCGCCGTAAAATGCGATAAATCTGGTTCGAATTCCAACGGATGATACGCTTGTAACTATGTGTTCCCTTCTTCCGTTTTCCTTCTATCTCTCTTAAGTAATACCAGATACCTGCTGTAAGAAGCAGAATGATGATTACCACAACAATCAAAATGACCTTTAAACGGCTTCCCTTTTGATTCTGTTTTCCTGCCTTGCTGCCATCCTGCATGGAATTTTCTGTATTCCGGTTTTCCGTGCCCCGATTTTCCGTATCCGGGTTTTCTGTATCTGGGTTTTCTGTATCCTGACTTTCTGTATTCTGATTTTCCGTATTTTGCATTCCGCTGCCGGATAAATCCGACTGACTGTCATCTTTGGAACTGTCCTGATAATCACTTCGCTCCAGCGTAATTAGGTCTGCTGTTCTGCCATCATTCATCCGGATGGTAATGCTGTCACTTTCCTGCTGAATCTCCAGACGGTCAATGCCGGTTTTATTTCCCGGCGTCATTTCCACCGGCACCCAGCCAACACTGTCTATATAGATTTCCGTCCAGGCATGTGCCTGATTATCAAGAACCTCTGCCGTATAATTACCATCACTGTCCTTCTTAAACTTCGATGTACTTACAGCATAGCCGCTGACATACCGTGCCTTAATTCCCATCTGCCGCAGAAGCAGTGTTCCCGCACTGGCAAAATGCTGGCAGAAGCCTTCCTTCGTATCAAACAGAAAATGTTCTGTTACATCCTGTCCCCATGGCACATTGTCCAATTCCAGATTATAGTTACACTTCGCCAGTTCCCGTTTCACCAGATAGACTGCATAGATTTCCTTAAAGTTATAAATATTATCATAATAAGTACCATTCACAGTAAATCGGTTATCTACAAAATCCGAATAATCTCTTTCATACTCCGCTTCCAACTGATTTCCCAGTTCCCGGATTCTTGTGAGATTTTCCGGCACATACGTATACTTTTCCGTATACTTATTATATTTCTTTATAAATGCCCATTCGTCTTCCGGTAATTTACTGTTAAACCCAGCCAAATCATACCGCCAGCTATTCATATTCTCTATAATTTCATTTACTTCAGATTCGCTCAGTGTCTCATTCCGGTTCACATAAGCACCATCTGCCAAATCTGCTGTAAACAAAGCATTCATATAAAGATGTGACATGCTGTTTCTTATGGTTCCGTCTACTTCCAGAACGTCATTGCCATTCCGGAGCACAGTACGGTCTCCATCCATAAGAACCCCGGCGGGCTGCCGTTCATCCTGATAATAGCTTGCCAACGTATAGTATGGCAGGTATGCATAGGGATCTTTCTCATCAAAATACTGCACCCGGTAAATGGTATCCCAGTAATAGGTATAATAGCTCTGGGTATATGCCAGAATATTCTGTACCTGCTGTCCCGCGGTCTGTTCCTTAAGGCTGCTGTCCACTTCCTGCATGGCAGTCACAAAATCACTGGAATCATAAGTCTTCCAGCTTCCATTTTTGTAATAATCGCCTACATAACCTCTTAAATATACCGTATCATCCGGTATCTGATAAGCAGTCACTTCCATAACCGGCTTGTCCTCAAATTCCGGTGCCATATTGCTGACCCGTCCCGGCTGATGGAAGGAGAAAATATCTTTACCAAAAGGAATTTCTGCCAAAAGATTGGCAGCTGTCATTGCCATTTCTGTTACCATATCCTGCGCAGTTTTTTCAATTTCACTTCTTCTTGCCACCATTTCTTTGGCTTTCGGTTCTGCCACTCTAAATACCAGCGAAGAAACAACTACCGCCACCACCAGAAAAAGGCATACTGCTTTCTGCCTTAGATATTCCAACTGCTTTAATTCCACCCGGCCGGCAGCCCGGTAACCAAAGCTTCCTGCCGCAGCCAGTGAGAAACAAATCAATGCCCGCTTTGATGGTGCATAGCCCACCGCAAAATCCAGCATTATAAGAAGTAGCGGTGGAATCAACACTCCAGCCAGCCGTTTTCTTACCACCAGAAAATAAATCTGCAGAATAGACAAGATAACTAACAGCCATGCTGTTACTGCTACCACCGGATTTAAATCAAGATACCGTTCAAATCCGGATACAATCTGCACATTATAGTACATATTGATTTTCTGCACTACCAGCCGGATCAGTCCTGCCAGCCCTGGGTAAAGCTCTTTCCGGCTAAGCACCAGTCCCACCAGCAGTTCTCCCACAGGCAGCAGCCACTTGTCCGCCTTCTTAAAATAGGAAAAAGAAACCGTCAATGCTGCCGCAGAAACAGAAACCCATATCAATGCAGGCTTTCCAAACCGGTTAGTCAGAAAGATGTCTCCAAATATAAAGAACATGGCAATCTCCCAAAGCACAGCCAGCAGACTCTGCATTCCCACACGCATGACCTGCGGCGGCAATGCAATTTTTCCTGCCCGCCGTCCTTTCTGCGAATACCGTATGTTTCCAGTCTTTTTCATAACCGATGCATATGTTTTCTTCTTTTTTCTCATACTCTAATCTCCGCTTTTGCGAAATCTTCTATTTCCGTTCCTGCCACAATAAGTTTTCCTGCAAGGTTCATTTCTATCTTTGTAACTGCTGTCTCACCCCGGTATTTCTCCTGATATAAAAGTGCAATATCCATCTTTTCCCGGCTCTGAACCGCTCCATACAAAAGCAGAATAAAATAATATACCTTCTCTTCTGTATCTACCCTTACCCGGATAAGGTCATGTTCCTTTTCATCATACCATGCGATATAATGAGGGCACTGTTTTTCCACCAGTCCAAAAGAAATCGAAATTACCATTTCAAAAAAGTGGTTTCTCTGCTTCTCCGTCTCTTTCTGCCCTCCGCTGATGTCAAGCAGAATCACCACCGGACAGCCCATCGGCAGACTGTTTTCCCGAACCATCAGCTCATCTTCTTTTGCAGATAACTTCCAGTGGATATTCTGGATTTTATCTCCCGGCTGAAAGGAACGGATCTGAAACACCTCCGATACATCATCTCCTCCGGTTTTATCATCATATACTTCCGCTTCTCCCTGAAAATACCGGGAAGCTAATCCCACCTCTATCATTACCGGTGTTATCTTTGGCATAATGGAAAGCCGTTCCTCATAGCGCACATACCTGATCAGATAGCCGATTCCAAGCAGGCCATAAAATCTTACCCGAACCAGCCGGAATGTATAATTTCCACTGCTTTTTGCTGCTACCTCCACGCTCATCCGGCTGCTGCTCTTTGCATCCGCTGCCGTCTGTATGGATAACTTTCTCTTTTTCCTGCCAAAGGAGTTCTGATAATCGATCCGGTATACCACCTTCGGCAATGGCAGCCTGCTCCGGTTTTCCGTCACCGCACAGATCATAATGCCTTCTTCCTGCTCTGCCATAACAATCGGAATCTGAATCCGGCATTTTACCCGAAACATCATATATAAAATATAGCCATAGCCTAAAAACAGCATTACTCCGCAGCAAATCGACAAAAGTATCAATGCCGGGCTGGTATAAATGGTTCCAAGATATCCTAATGCACCAACAATAAGTACAAGTATCAGTCCTGTTGCCATAGGCTACTCTTTTCCCTTAAACGAAGTTGGTTTTGTGGTATCTTCCATAATTTTTTCAAGAACTGCTTCCCCGGACACCCCGGTGACCCGTGCTTTGGTATTTAATACGATTCTATGCTTTGTGACATCATAAAAAACATCCTCCACATCAGCCGGAATCACATAATCTCTCTCATTTAAAAATGCATTGGCACGCACCATTTTCGTCAGTGCCACCATTCCACGCGGACTGACGCCCAGCTCAATATAAGGATTTTTTCTGGTGGCATGAATCAACGCCATCATATATTCATAAATTCTGTCATGAATAAAAATATTTTCTACGGTTTCTTTCATTGCCTGCAGCTGCGCCCCTGTCATCACACCTTCTATGCTCTCATAGCTCTGTCCGATGCTCTTTCCTTTGGCAATCTCAATCTCACTTTTCAAATCCGGGTATCCCATGCTCATACAAATCATGAAACGGTCTAACTGGGATTCCGGCAGCATCTGTGTCCCGGCACTTCCCTTCGGATTCTGGGTTGCCATTACAAGAAATGGTTTCGGAACCGGATGACTGATGCCATCTACCGTCACTTTTCCCTCTTCCATAACCTCTAACAGGGCTGACTGGGTCTTTGGAGAAGTACGGTTGATTTCATCTGCCAAAAACAGATTGCACATGACTGCACCCGGATGATAATAAAAGCCGCCCTGCTCCTTATCATACATAGAAAAGCCTAAAATATCTGCCGGCAGTACATCCGGTGTAAACTGTACTCTGTGATTTTCAAGGCACAATGCCCTCGAAAAAGCCAGCGCCAGCGTTGTCTTTCCCACTCCCGGTACATCTTCAATTAAAATATGTCCTCCTGCTAAAATTGCACAGAATGCCTTTCTGATACAATCATCTTTTCCTTTTACGCTTTTTTTGATTTCATTTTGAACCCGCTTTGATAATTCCACCGCCTGCTGTAATTCCATCCTTCTCCTCCTGCTTTGAGTCTGCTTTCTGTTTTCTGGCTCTTCTCTGTTTCCTATCATTCTCTATTTTTCGCCTCTAGTTCAGAAATGTTTCTCTTACTTCACAAGTTTCTTCTGTCCCTGAATCTTTTTTACCAGCCATACCGAAACTAACGCCAGTACGGTTCCAATCACCACTCCTGCCAACACATCCGATGGATAATGCACCCCTACATATAACCGTGAATATGCAATCAGAACAGCTACAATTAATGCCATTACTCCATATTTTCTAGGAAGCTCTTTCCATAATACAATTGCTGATGCGAAAGAACTTCCGGTATGTCCCGATGGGAAAGAATAATCTGACTGCTTTTCAATTAAAAGTTTCAATCCATCAACCACTTCATAGGGTCTGGTTCTTGCCACCAGATTTTTAAGTAAAATATTGTCTACAATTAACGAACCAATTAGTGCCAGTGCCGACATATAGCCTACGTTTCTCGTCTTCTTGTCCAGCAAAAGCACAATGGTTATCAGAATCCATAAGATTCCCGCATTTCCAAGATTCGTAATATCCTTCATCACAGAAGTCAGTGCCGGGAATCGCAAATACTCCTGTATCCATAATAAAATCTGCCCATCTATATGTAATAACTGTTCTAACATGATATGTTCCTCTTCTTTCTCCACATTTTCATCACTTTTACTGCTGCTTATAGTATACCGTGTTTCCTTTGATTTCGAAACAACTTAATGAAATATTAAAAAACTAAACGCCAGCTATTCCCAAGCAACGCAAAACAGGTCACCCCAGCCCTCACAAGCTGGATATGACCTGTTTCTTTCTAAATGAATTGCTTTCTGTTTCTTACTGAATATCTTCTTCCTGAATCGGATTCATATCAAGTCCACGGTTGGCATCTGCCTTTGGATCATCTCCGAAATGATAATCTTTACCAGGTAAGATTGCATTTAAGATAATTCCGGCTAAGGCTGCGATTGCAAGTCCGGTTAAAGTAATGCTGGTTCCTGCAATGGTAAAGGTAAGTCCCTTGGAAAATCCAAGTCCGCTGACTAAGATTACTGCTGCAATGATTAAGTTACGGGATTTGGTGAAATCAACGTGATTTTCTACTACATTTCTGACACCGATTGCAGAAATCATACCATAAAGCATGAAGCTGACACCACCGATGATTGCAGATGGCATAGAACCAATGATTTCAGCCATTTTCGGAATAAAGCTTAAGATAACTGCAAATACAGCTGCAATACGGATCACTCTAGGGTCATGCACACGGCTTAATTCCAATACACCGGTATTCTCACCATATGTAGTATTTGCAGGACCACCAACCATACCTGCAAATGCGGTTGCAAGTCCATCACCGATTAAGGTTCTGTGAAGTCCCGGATCTTCGATAAAGTTCTCACCAACAGTTGCAGAAATTGCAGACATATCTCCGATATGCTCCATCATAGTTGCCAGTGCGATTGGTGCCATAACCAGAATTGCAGTCAGGTTAAATTTGCATAACTGGAATGGAGGAAGTCCTACCCAGCTTGCAGATGCTACTTCGGTAAAGTTTAAGATAGCACTTCCATCCGGATTAGTCAGTCCTGCTGCCTGCATAATCAGTGCTGCTGCATAGGAAATGACAACACCTAAAAGAATTGGGATAATGCGGAACATTCCTTTTCCCCAGATGTTAAAGATAATGATAACTGCCAGTGCAATCAGTGCAAGAATCCAGTTGGTGGATGCATTGTTTACTGCAGATGGTGCAAGGGAAAGGCCGATACAGATGATGATTGGTCCTGTTACAACAGGTGGCAGGAAACGCATTACTTTCTTTACTCCTACGACTTTGATAACAAGTGCAAGAATCAGATATAAAGCTCCTGCGACAACAATACCACCACAGGCATATGGAAGCTTCTCTCCCATGGTCATGTCTGCAAAGACTCCGGTATCCAACTGTGCAATCGTAGAAAATCCTCCTAAGAATGCAAAGGATGAACCTAAGAATGCAGGTACTTTTAATTTGGTACAAAGGTGGAAGAATAAAGTTCCAAGACCGGCACAGATTAAAGTAACCTGTACGGAAAGGCCTTCTCCCTTAAAATAGCTGTTCACCAGAATCGGCACAAGAATGGTTGCGCCAAACATTGCGAACATGTGCTGAAGTCCTAACAACAGCATCTTTGGAACACCAAGTGTCCGTGCGTCGCGAATTGCGTCTTTTCGTTCGTTCATAACGAAAGCTCCTCCTTAAAATATAATGTGTGATATCCGTGGAATTTTATTTTCCACGTCTGCGGTGCTTTTCATGCATTTTTCTGTTGCTATGCTGCATCCGCTTTAACTACGGGAAACATATTTTCCCGCATAAAACAGGTAACCCACCGAAATGGCAGATTACCTGTTATTATCTAAATTTGTTCCAACGCCTCAATTGCTTTGGCAATATATGGGTTGTCCATAGTATAAAATTGTCCTGCATCGGCAGCTTTTGCATATGCCGGGTCCAATGGGAGTTTTCCAAGAACGGACAAATCAAGGTCTGCTGCGATTTCATCAATATGGCTTTCTCCAAATAAAGAAATCTCTTTTCCACAATCCGGACATTTTAAATAGCTGTAATTTTCAACGATTCCAAGGACAGGAACATTCATCATCCCTGCCATGTTATATGCTTTCTTTACAATCATCTGAACCAGTTCCTGCGGAGAAGTTACGATAATGATTCCTTCTACCGGAAGAGACTGGAATACAGTCAGTGGAACATCTCCGGTTCCCGGTGGCATATCTACGAAAAGGTAATCAATGTCACCCCATACCACGTCACTCCAGAACTGCTTTACTACGCCGGCAACGACTGGTCCACGCCATACAACCGGTGTTTCTTCTGTATCAACCAATAAATTTACAGACATAATCCTGGTTCCGTCTTCTGCCACTGCCGGAAGAATCTCTTTTCCATCTCCGACTGCTTTTCCGTGAATTCCATACATCTTTGGAATAGATGGTCCGGTAATGTCGGCATCCATAATACCTACTTCATAACCTTTCTTACGCATAGCGGCTGCCATGGATGCTGTGACAAAAGATTTTCCAACACCACCTTTACCGCTGACTACGCCGATTACATGCTTTATGGATGAATGTGCATTCATTGGCTCTTTCTGAAACTTTATTGCCATTTCTATTCCCTCTTTTCGCTAAACAGGCGGTGTACGTGATCGACACCGCCTATATTTTTATTAAAACCTCATTATTACTATCATACCTTACTGATAGCCACTTTTCAAGATATCAGTTTGCACAAAAATTGATACCTTATGCATTTCTCTTCGAAAGGATTTCTTTTAAACTCTCCGTATATGGCTCTCTTGCGATTCCATACTCTGTTACAATTCCGCTGATTAAATCGTGATCTGTCACATCAAATGCCGGATTGTATACTTTGACGCCTTCCGGTGCCATCCGCTCCTGATACCACATTTCCGTCACTTCCTCTGCCGGACGCTCTTCAATGCAGATGTCATCTCCGGTTGCTGTATTTAAGTCAATGGTAGAGGTCGGTGCACAGACATAAAAAGGTACATGATACCGCTTTGCTACCGTTGCCACAACGGAGGTTCCGATTTTATTTGCGGTGTCTCCATTGGCTGCCACCCGGTCGCAGCCTACAAATACTGCCTGTACCATTCCCTGTTTCATGACGGTGCCAGACATATTATCACAAATCAGGGTCACATCCACCCCTGCTGCATGCAGTTCAAAAGAAGTAAGTCTCGCCCCCTGCAAAAGAGGTCTTGTCTCATCTGCAAATACATGAAAATGATAACCTCTTTCTTCCCCCAGATAAATCGGTGCTGTAGCAGTCCCATATTTACTGGTGGCAAGCTGTCCGGCATTGCAATGGGTCAAAATGCCATCACCCGGCTTCACCAGTGTCAGCCCGTGTTCTCCGATACTTTTGCAGACCCGGATATCTTCTTCCTGAATCTCAAGGGCTTCTTTATGAAGCAATTCTTTTATCTCTGCAACCGGCTTATTTTTATTTGCAATACAGACTTTCTCCATCCGGTTTAATGCCCAGGAGAGATTGACTGCGGTCGGGCGGGAAGAATTCAAATATTCTTTCTGTTTCTGAAAAGCTTCATAAAAGACTTCATAATCCTCTGTTTCAATTTCTTTTGCCAGAAGATAAATGCCAAAGCCTGCTGCCACACCTATTGCCGGTGCGCCACGGACTTTCAATAAATAAATGGCATTCCAGATTTCCTGTGCACTTTTTAACCGGATCAGTTCTATCGTTCCCGGCAGCTTTGTCTGGTCGATGATTTCAATGGCATTCTCTGCATCTAAGAGTGTAACCGTTGCATAATCCATAATATTCTTACTGTTTTTTTCCTTCTCCATAGCCTTATCTCCTACCTGTCCTGAGCCTTTATTCTGGCATTCAGTTCTTCTAAATACTCCCAGCGTTCCATCTTATGCTCTAATTCATCTTCCACTTTTATCTTCTCCTGGGTCAGCTCATTTAATTTTACAAAATCACTGGCAAAGCTTCCCATCTTCTCATCCAGTTCTTCTAACTTTGCTTCCAAAGCCGCAATATCGTCCTCGATGGTCTCATAATCCTTCTGCTCCTGCCAGGTAAATTTCAACTTCCTGCCGCTCTTCCAGGTCGCCCTGGAATCCTTCTTTTCGGTATTCTCTATGGCATCTGCGTTTTCCGTCTGGTCTGCTTTCTTCCCGGATGTCTCTGTGCCTGCATTTCCCACTGCTGTCTCATCCTCCGGCCGCTTGGCAAGATAATCCGTATAACCGCCCTCATACTGTCTTATGTTTCCCTGTTCAAATGCAAAAATCCGCTTTGCGATACGGTCAAGGAAATACCGGTCATGGGATACTGTAATGACGATTCCATCATAATTATCAAGATAATCCTCTAAGATTGCCAGTGTGGTAATATCAAGATCATTGGTCGGCTCGTCTAAAATCAATACATTCGGTGCTTCCATCAATACACGAAGCAG
Organism: Roseburia sp. CLA-AA-H209; assembly: GCF_020687575.1. Classification (NCBI taxonomy): domain Bacteria; kingdom Bacillati; phylum Bacillota; class Clostridia; order Lachnospirales; family Lachnospiraceae; genus Roseburia; species Roseburia sp. CLA-AA-H209. The sequence goes on along the minus strand of NZ_JAJEQU010000009.1, from coordinate 52,392 downwards.
ATTCAGTCTCCGCTTTTCTCCACCGGAAAGTTTTCCGATAACGCCATACTGTTCTTCCGGTGGGAATAAGAAACGCTCCAACATGGCTGATGCGGACACCAGTCCATCCTCTGTCCGGACATATTCTGCAGTATTGCGGATATATTCAATAACCTTTAAAGACGGATCCATATAGGCAACTCCCGCCGATGCATCCTTTTCAATCTCCTGGGAATAATAGCCTATCTTTATGGTCTGTCCGATAACCAGTTCTCCGGCATCCGGCTTTACCCTGCCATCGATAATCTTCATTAAAGTGGTCTTACCGCATCCATTATGTCCCACAAATCCGACTCTGTCATTCTTAAGAAAGATATAGGAAAAATCCTCAATCAGCTTTTTTTCTCCATAGGATTTACTGATATGATGAAGCTCTACCGTCGTCTTTCCCATACGACTGGAAACCGAGCTTAATTCCACCTGCTTATCAAACTGTGGTCCCGACTGGTCTCTAAGATTCTCATAACGTTTGATATGGGCTTTCTGCTTGGTAGACCTTGCCCTTGCGCCCCGCTGCATCCAGGCGATCTCCTTGCGAAGGATGGACTGCCGCTTCCGTTCCCCGGCAACTGCCATATCCATACGCTCCTGCTTCAGATTCAGATAACCGGAATAATTTTCCTGATAACTGTAAATGGAGCCTTTATCAATTTCTGCAATACGGTTACATACGCTGTCCAGAAAATACCGGTCATGGGTTACCATAATCAGTGTTCCCTTAAAGCCCTTTAAATACCCTTCCAGCCACTCTGCCATATCTGCATCCAGGTGGTTGGTAGGCTCGTCTAACAGCAGAATATCGCAGGGTGTTAAAAGCACTGCCACAAGAGCCAGACGTTTTCTTTCTCCACCGGATAAGTTTTTCGTCTTTTCCTCAAAATTATATACGCCAAGTCTTGTGAGCATGGATTTTGCCTTGCTCTCTAAATTCCACATCTGATAATCTTCCCCGGAAGCATCTGCCTGATTTTTCCGGTGTGCCGTTACCAGTACACTTTCTAAAACAGTCTCTTCTTCTCCAAATTCCGGCATCTGCGGAAGATAGCGGATTACCACATGATTTGCCTTGGTGATTTCTCCAGCATCCGGTTCCTCTAAGCCTGCCAGCATTTTCAGTAAAGTGGATTTTCCGGTTCCGTTAATTCCCACAATTCCGACTTTCTCTCCTTCCTGCAAATAAAAGGAGGCATTGGAAAATAACTTTCTTCCGGTAAATGTCTTGGTTATATTCTCTGCTGATAATAAATTCATAAAGGTCTCCTGTATTTCTTTTTCATTCTTATTGGCAATAATTTTCTATCACAATACATATTTACATTTGACTGCTCACTGGCTATACTGTAATGCATAGCACAACTATTCAGGAGGTAATATATGTATCATAGAGCATCTGAATTAAAACATATTTTTAACGAAAATATGAAAGGCGGAACCGGCACCGTTGAGATTATCCGTTCCGTCAATCCTATAGACTATGAAAGCCCAGCCAAGATGATTGCAAAACTCATCTTAAGACCGGGCTGTTCTCTCGGAAAGCATATGCATGAAGGGGAAGAAGAAATCATCACCATTCTCTCCGGCCATGCAGCCTATGACGATAACGGAACCATCGTCGCTTTAGAAGCCGGTGACACCTGCGTCTGCAAAAGTGGTGAATCCCACAGCATTGCAAATGCTTCTCCAAAAGAAGATCTCATTCTCTTTGCTGTCATTAATTATCTTGCCTAATTACCGGAAAAATAAGCATCAATCCCATTGGCGATTCCCTGTGCAATCTGAGTCTGATAAGAGTCCGTTGCCATATTGGAATCTTCGGTGGGATTTGTCATATATCCCATTTCTACAATTGTTACCGGTACGGTACTCCAGTTAATTCCACTCATGGTATCAGTCTCCCACACATATTCCTTCTTTGCACCGGTCTGTGCACACAGACTATCCAGTATATTCTGGGAAAGAGAACGGCTCTGGCTGTAAAAGCTTCCTACATACGGATTGGACGCCGTCTGGCAGATTGTCATAGCTCCATTGGCTCCGCTGTTGGTAGATCCATTGGCATGTATACGGACAAATGCTTCTGCTCCCGCATTGGTTGCAATGGCTGCCCGCTCGCTGTTACTGAGATTCACATCATTGGTTTCTCTTGTCATGACTACGGTATAACCTCTTGCTACCAGTTCATCCCGCAATTTTAAGCTGACGGATAAATTAAGCTGATACTCTGTCTGTCCGGTTGCAACACCGGATGTTCCTCCGGTTACTCTTGCCTTGGTCTCAGAAGATCCCGGTGCTACCGGCTCCGGTGTACTGTCTCCTCTGCTCTGATGTCCCGGGTCAATGCAGATGACATGTCCGCCGCTTCCGGATGTAATTCCGGTTCCTGCACTTCCAGTCAATGCTACCGGCTCCTGCGGCTTCTCTGTGGTCAGATAATCGGATGCTATATAATAAGTTCCTTCATCCAATGAGACCTGGCTCCAGCTTCCATCATTTGCAGTGCGGGTAAGTTCTTTTCCCGCAGATAATTTCTTATAAACCTCTGCATCGGTAGAAGGTTCTACTCTCACATTGACTCTTGTTGTCGTATAAACAGTCTCTTCTGCATAAACTACCGTATCCGGATTCAATACTGCCGGAACATGCTCTGTTTCCGTCTCTGTTTCTGTTTCCGTATCTACAACTTCTTCGGTGTCAATTACACTTTCTGTTGTTGGTACCTCTGTATTTGTTAATGTTTCTTCGGTATTCACATTCGCAACTGTATCGTCTTTTTTATCCTTCCCGCAAGCGGTCAGAAATACCAGACACATAACAAGCAACAGGCATACGGTAACTGCCGAGTGCCTGCTGCCCTTATGGAATGTGCTTCTTTCTGATGTTCTCATAGATTTCCTCACATTTCCCTTATATCATCTTACTTATGAATCAAAGTTCCCTTTAATCCGCTGACGCCATCTAATGCTTCCTCCAAGTTGGCAATCAGTACGGAACGGACTGCAGAATTACCGATGTAATCGATTGCTGCCTGAATCTTCGGAAGCATGGTTCCTTCTTCAAACTGACCCTCGTCCATATACTGTTTTGCTTCTTCTACTGTCATCTCATCCAATGGCTGTTCATTGGCTGTGCCATAATTTAAACACACATGCTCAACACTGGTTAAGATAATAAGCTGGTCAGCATCTAAAAGCTCTGCAAGTCTGCCTGCTGCAAGGTCTTTTTCAATAACTGCGCTGGCACCTTTTAGATTATTATCCTGCTCTAATACAGGAATACCGCCACCACCACAGGCAATTACTACCTGGTCTGCATCGGAAAGTGCACGGATGGCATCAATTTCTACGATGTCCATTGGCTTTGGAGCTGCTACGATACGGCGGTATCCTTCACCCTGTTTTACCGTATGGTTACCTTTCTTCTCCTCAGCTTCTGCCTCTTCCTCTGTCATGACACGGCCGATAATTTTGGTTGGATGATAAAATGCTTCATCGTATGGGTCTACGGTTACCTGTGTTAAAACAGTAGATACCGGTTTGTAAATTCCACGGTTTAATAATTCGGTACGAATGGCATTCTGCAAATCGTATCCGATATAGCCCTGACTCATAGCAGAGCAGACAGACATCGGAGTAGCAGTATATTCCGGATAAATTCTTGCGAATTCAGCCATTGCAGTATGTATCATTCCCACCTGTGGTCCATTGCTGTGGGAAAGAACTACCTGACAGTCATCCTTAATATAATCTCCGATTGCTTTTGCGGTAAGCTTGGTTGCTTTCTTCTGTTCCGGAAGTGTTGTTCCCAATGCTTCATGTCCTAATGCAATCACAATTCTCTTCTTTTTCATGTTACAATCCTCCAATTCTATGCCCAAAGATTTTCCGGATAGACACCGTCTTTAATCAGTCCGCGGATGGAATCCACAACAAATGGTTTGTCCTCTAAATAAGTAACTCCAAACCAGCGGTCTGCTGTCTCATAAACTTTTACGGTTGCCTTATCCTGATTCAAAAGCAATTCCACAATATTTGGCAGCAGATACTCTTTCTTCATCGGATTGTCTTCAATATGTGCCAAGAACTCACGGAAGCCCTCTTCCAGATAATCAATAAAATCCGGATAGCCAGCCCACATGTTCATAGATACATTTACATCCGGGTGAATCCATTCTGCCACATCAGCTTCTTCACAATGTACTTTTCCTTTTTCATCGGCATAGATGCTGTGTGTCTCTAAAATTTTTTCAAGATAACCACTCTTTTCATCTACCACACAGACACCACGGGTAACGGTTCCGTTATCACTCAGTGTGTTCTTCAGGATATATCCAGCCATTCCAAGGCGGAATCTTTCCTTATCCTCTTCATGATTTACCAGAAAATCATGCATCTTTACAAATGCTTCTTTTCCGTAATAATCATCTGCATTGATGACTAAAAATGGTTCCTTCACTACGCCTTTGCAGCATAATACTGCCTGACCGGTTCCCCATGGTTTTGTTCTGCCTTCCGGCACTGTAAAGCCTTCCGGTATATCATTGATATCCTGGAATACATAATCTACTTCTACCTGTTTTCCGATTCTGTTTCCAATGATTTTTTTAAAATCCGCCTCAATATCCTTGCGAATGATAAATACAACCTTATCAAAACCTGCTTCCACCGCGTCATAAATGGAATAGTCCATAATAATCTCGCCGTTCGGTCCCATTTTCTCAAGCTGCTTAATTCCGCCGCCAAAACGGGAGCCAATGCCTGCCGCCATAATAATCAGTGTTGTTTTCATTCGTATTCTCCTCAACCTTATTTTAAAACTTTTTTCTCTCTACCCTTTTCTTTTTTCCTCTATTTCACTGTTCTTACCTAATGATTTCGTCACTCGCCAGCTCTAAAAGCGTGTTGACTCACTTGCGCCTGCTATTTCATGTATTCTTTATAGCCGACTTCCTGAAGCTTCTTATCCTTTGCTTCTACCTGCTCTTTTAAATTCTTAGAATATTCTTTTAATCGTGCCAATAATGCATCATCTGATGTTGCAAGAATCTTTGCTGCAAGAATTCCTGCATTTGCGCCACCATTGATTGCAACGGTTGCTACCGGAATACCGGTCGGCATCTGTACGATAGAATAAAGAGAATCTCTTCCGCCTAAAGATGTGGTATGCATTGGAATTCCGATTACCGGCATAGGGAAGATTGCTGCACACATTCCCGGAAGATGTGCTGCCATTCCTGCTCCTGCGATAATTACTTTAAATCCTTTGCTCTCTGCGCTCTTTGCATATTCAAAAAATACATCCGGCTCACGATGTGCGGAAATAATTGTCATCTCATACTCGATTCCAAGCTGTTCCAAAATATCTGCTGCTTTTGCCATTACAGGCATATCTGAATCACTGCCCATTACAATTCCTACTTTTGCCATTTTCTTTCTCCTTTTCTCATAGATACTTGTCCTTTTAGTATACACTGTTTTACGCCGGAAATGAAGTCTTATTTTCCAACGGCTCATTCAGTTTTTCTGTGCCCGGTACTACAAACCTGCCATCTCTTATAATATCCCCGGTACTGCCATCTGCCCGTTCGATATAAATGCAGTCTAATTCATCATACGGTATCGTAATATCCGTATGGCAGTTAAAGTATGCCTTACTTTCGTCTTCTTTCCGAAGAATTGAGATTTCATTATCCCTTGCCACAATTTCTTTTCCATCCGGATTATAAACCGGCGTATCCTCCGCCTGGGAATAACAGGTATCTCCCACTGCAAAATGTGGACCTGTCTTCTCTGCAATCAGAATCGGCAATTTATCTGCAATATCAAAGTCCTTTGCCATCCGGTATGCCGTGGTATTGGTTCCGATAGCGAACTCCCCTAACGGCAGCGTATCATGATGCATCAGTACGTTATCATAAATATATTTCCGGTTCTCTTCTTCACTGTCAAAATTACTGCAGCTGTAATCCACAACTTTTCCATCTTCAAACGTCATTTTCAGGTTCTCATACCGGAGTCCGTTAAGATAGGCATAAGATACATGCAGTACTCCGTGGGTTCCGGTCAGCACCGGTGAAGTAAACACTTCCCCTACCGGAATATTGACATCTGCCACGCAATTTTCAAAGATAGTCTCTTTCTGCGGATTCTTAAGGCGGTATAATTCCACGGTCATATCTGTTTCGTTATCGCCTTTCCCTCTGATATGTGCCCGGATGCCCTGGTCTAATACTTCAATTATTTTCGCCTGCATATCCCGGTACAGGGTATAATCCAGTGTATTTAATTCCACCGTCTTATCAAAGATTTCTTCAAAATTACTGCCAATCTGCGGAAGCGGATAAGCAATAATCGTAAAGCTTCTTTCCTCTCCCTTAATATACTGATTGGTAATCTGCCCGGCCTGTGACGCATAATAGACATTTAATTCATTCTGCTTATCACTGTAATGGCAGGCAGTTTTTTTATTTTCCGGCTCAAATAACGGTTCTCCGAACACCTCGATTACAGCCGGACCTGCGTAGCCTGCTGCAAGATTTTTCTTATCTTCATATACGGTCCGGAGTGTCTCTAATCGGCGTTCCACAAAGGCTTTGTCTAAATATACTGCTTTATCTGCTTTATGGTCATAATCAAACTGACGGTTCACAGAAGTTGCATAGCAGCCCCGCTTGGAGTTGCCGCGGTTACGGAAGGAAGAAAACGCCTCCCGGTAAATCGTCGGTTTTAATCCCATCTTCTCAAAATTTGCAATTGCTGCCCGCACCATACGTTCCATTCCGATGGCATACTCCACATTTACGGTAGATTTTATGGATAAGTCTTTTCCGGTAGTAACAAATCCAATCCGGTAGCCTTCCGTATAAGTATCCGCCATTGCCTGAATCTTCTCCTGCGGAAGCTGGTTCATATACTCTGCCATACGGATTTCATTTTCTCCGATAGGCTCTCCATAATAATAAAGGTATTTTAAATCCTGTAAATCAGAATCCATTACTATCCGGGTAAAGAAATCCCGGCTGGCATCTACCATTTCACAGACGCTGCGCTCGGTAAACAATTCACTGTAATCGTGGAAAAACCAGTAAATTGCCTGCTGCACTTCTTTCGGGGTTGTTCCCTCTTCGTCATTAAAACAGGTATAAACCTGGATAAACAATTCACAGAAGCAGGTATAGGCTTCCACATCGCCCTCATAAGCATAAGGAATCAGGCTCCGAAGCTCTGCATAGAGCATGCTAAGGAGTGTGCCGTATTCCTCGCCCAGGGTTTCACAGGCATAATCCGGGTTGGCATAGCTTTCTTTATAATGTTCCGGCAGAATGTCCTCATACAATGCTTCATTTATCTTCTGTAATGTTTCCCTGCTCTGGCTGCAGAAGCTGTCATTTAATACCTGCCGCAATACTTCTTCCGTTTTTACAATAAATGCTGCTGTTCCTTTAAAATAAGCACGGAACGGCTCACAAACCTCCGGTTCTGCCGCAAGTTCATGTATCCGCTCCGTCACCAAATCCAGTCGTTCTGTAATTGCTTCTCTTTCTTCTGCGTTTAAATTCTGATATTCCATACTTTCTATCCTTTATATTTCTAATTTTGCCTACAACAGAATACCGCCTGCATAGACAGCAATCCAGATAAGCAGTGAAAAAATTGACAAAAATGTAGCAGCATACGGAATGCTGCGAAATGAATTTTCCTCCTTCAGGCTTATGATTGCAAGAATCACTGCGGCTAATGCTGCAAAAAAGGCAAGGATTCCATAGCAGGCTATGTATATGCTTAAATTACCGGCACTTCTGAATGCAAGAACTACCATCACCACAAAACTGACCAGTGACAGTAGTGCCAGAACAAGTGCTGTAATTCCTCTTTTTGAAAGTGTCTTTTCTGTAAATTTATATTTTCTGTATCCTCTTCGTCTTTTTCTCATGTTCTTTCTCCCGATACATTTTGTACCGAAGTCTATTCTTTCTGCTCAAATTTGTGACACCGGATATGATTTGCCAGCAAAAATCCAACATATCCAATTGCCCCGCCGATGGTATTTAAAATCAGATCATCTACATCAAAGCTTCCTACCTTGGATACAAGCTGTACCAGTTCTACCAGCAGACTGAAGTCAAAACTCAAAAGCACTACCCGGTAGAACTTTCTCTGGTTATGTGCCAGTAATGGCAGAAGCATTCCATAAGGAATAAAAGCGACAATATTTCCCAGAAGGTTAAAGCAGACTGCTTTCGCGCCCAGTGCCTTCCGGTAAATAATAAACCGCTTGATTTCTTTTAAGGGCATAAGATTATAATGGTAGCTTCTTTCGGAATAGGTTCTTCCCAGCATTTCTGAGAAGAACAGGAAATAGCAAAGCAGACCCAGATATATTACGAATAAAATCCATGCTCCGATACGAAGCAGTTTTCTCGTCTTCTGACTCAATTTCTTTTCCCCATTTCATTTTTGCTGTTTATTTTGCCCCATACTGCTCATAATATTTATCAATTGCTTCTTTCATCTTATCATCAATGATAAGCCTGCCCTGGCATGGACGGTTGTATAAACACTCTACCACATCTGCCATGCTGACAATTGCATTTGCAGGGAAACCATATTTCTCCTGAATCTCATCGAGTGCACATTTGTCTGTCTCAAGTCCTTTTTCCATACGGTTTAAGGATACCATCAGTCCAAGAATGGTTACATCTCCCTGTGCCTGAATGATTGGGAATGTCTCCTGAATAGATTTTCCGGATGTCGTTACATCCTCAATAATAACAACACGGTCACCATCTTTGATTTTGCTTCCAAGCAAAATTCCGGTATCGCCATGGTCTTTTACTTCTTTACGGTTAGAACAGTAGCGAATCTCTTTGCCATAAAGACGACTGAATGCGATTGTTGTTGCAACAGAAAGCGGAATTCCCTTATATGCCGGTCCAAACAGTACATCAAAATCAGTACCATAGTGGTCGTGAATTGCTTTTGCATAATATTCTCCAAGGCGGGATAACTGTGAACCGGTTACATATGCACCTGCATTCATAAAAAATGGTGACTTTCTTCCACTCTTTAATGTAAAGTCACCAAACTTCAAAACCTCACTCTCCACCATAAATTCGATAAACTCTTTTTTATATGCTTCCATTTTATTAAAACCTCCTGATTTTAAGCCATTCTTCGGCATTTTGTATTTTAAATTTTGCTTTACTGTGCCACAACTGTACCATTTAACGATTTACCCATATATATCAATCCTTTCTGATTTGTTCAGCAAACCAAAAAGTTAAGCATAGATATACTTTCTTAGCATACCACCAAATTCACTTTTTTTCAACTGACAAATCATCATATTCATTGTTCATATTCATTGTTTCCAAATCTATTCTCATATGACAGTTCTGGTTTCAAGTCAACTTTCCATTCCATTAAATCTTATGGTTGACATTGTAAGAGCTGACATATATATCTTCTTCCACCTCTCCCTTCTTTTGAGGTCACAAACTGTGACCTCAAACAGTATCATCGTGTTCCTTCTTGTTTTGCTTCCCACTCTTCCACCGTTCGAAGTGGTATCTGAAAATTGTTTTTCTTCCTTTACAACAAATATGGAGCAGATTTCTCTGCCCCATACGCACACCTTATAATCAGGCAAGAACTGCTTCCTGCTTTACGATTTCTTTCACTTCATCCAAAGACAAGCCGGAATAACGTGCCATTTTCTCAACGGATGTTTCGCCATCACGAATCATACGAACAACGAACTCACGTGTTACTTCTTCACGCTCCTGATTTCTCATTTCTTCAATTGCTTTGCACATACTCTCAACTCCTTTCGCATCTTCCTTGAAGTATCTGACTCTGTCTGCCAGTTTTCCATAAAACATATCATCCGCATCGGTACAGGAAAAATCATGCATCAGCTTCCCGATATCCGAATCCCCTCGATATGCTCCATTCACATACAGGATGTGGGAACCATCATCAAAAAATTCATCGGTTTCCAGAATTTTTCTCTCTACTCTGTATATCGGCTCTCCTTTTCCTATCACATCATGCTCCGTAATAAATATCACATATGTTTCCGGAAGAAAATTGACATCTTCCTGTGGTGCAAGTGCATTGGCATCCAACATACTGCTGTTGTGTCTTGCACGCTTTCGTCCTGCTCCCTTATCCGCTCGCTGCACCTCTATATCGTATTCCTTATTCTCAGAATCCGTAGCCTTTACATCCAGCCTAACGGAACGCCCCTGCAAATTCTGGATGACATATTCCGTTTTAGAATGAAGAACCTTAAGGTCCTCTTTATTCATTATAATACGCAGAACAAGCTCCGCACATTCATCATGATCTTCAAAGCATTTCTTCAAAAAATCGTCATCAAACAGGCGAAATTCTCTTATTCTCTGCATATCCTGCTCGTGTTTTTGTTGCTTTGTCAGCATTCTTATCACCTCCAAATCTCTTCGGTGTTCTTCCTGTATTTCTGACCTCTGGTTATAGTATACACGAAAAAACACCTCCTGCCTACTAATTAATTTGTGAAATTTTAATAACCTCTTTCACAATCATATCTCTTTAAAATTCCATACAATCTCCACCCTGTTATCTGTGTGTTCTGTTGTATTTCACACGATAATCATATTCCTCCGTAAAATCATCATAGGCGGACATCTTGTAACGCATACTCCGCTCAGCTCGTATGTCCTGCCGACCGTGCCCTCGCCACCGATCAAGGTAAGGGTATTTCCATCAACGGTAAATTCATATTCGGAATCCCGCACCGACTCGTTGGCGTAATCGATCATGAGCTTGTTGCCGTCGATGGTATAGGCGAAATCGTAGGATATGGAGGGCAGCTCCAGTGCGGCGATCGCACCGCAAAGCACCATACGGCGCTGCGTCTGTTTTTTCTTCCTTTTTCTGATTCTCTCTACCGTTTGATCTGACTTGTTCGTGAATCGTCCCGGCGGTTGCTGCCTGATGGGGCGGTTCGATTGATAATCCTGCATCATGTGGTTCTTCTCCAGTCCAAGCGAAAGGGCGATGACGGCAATGTCCGTCACCGCCCTTTGCTCAAAGGTTCGCAGCTGATTTATTCAGCGTTTTCTTTCTTCTTTTTGCTGTAAACGTTGATGCCGATTACTGCGCCGCCGCTGATAAACAGCAGTGCGATCCAGAGGATCATATTGCTGTTGTCACCGGTTTTCGGGCTTTCTGCGCCGGTGTCCGGGTTGGTTTGCGTAGGATCGGTCGGTTTTGTTGTGGAGCCGGCAGCCGGAATCTCAACTGCCGCCTTCTTGTAGCCGCAAACCTTGCACTCCTCATGCCTGGAGCCCTTTAGGGTTGCGGTCGCTTCCTTATCTACCACCCACTTGAAGCTATGTACTGCAACATCGTCCTTGTCACCGCAGGAGCACTCATGCCAGTGGTTGTCGGCGTCGTACTTCCACTCGCTGCCGTAGCTGTGAGTATGCTCACCGCCGCCTGTGCCACTATTGCGCAGAATCGTCAGCGTGTAGGTTTTAGCACCGATTTCCACGACAATGTCGGTTGTGCCGCTGTCGGGGATGGCAACGGTTGCGCTGCCGCCGGTGGACAGAGCCTGTCCGTTGATGCTCACGGGCTCGCCGTTTCCAGACACCGCTGTGACTAGCGTAGATGTTGCTCCGCTATCATTTTGCAGCGTATAGGTATAGTTCGTTCCGTTGGCGGTAAAATCGCCGATCCCCACTGCCAGACCTTCAAAGGTCAGAAGGTCATTACCGGGCACTGCGACTCGCACCACTACGCGGGTGCCAAGCTGGGAGAAGGTGACGGTTTCCGTCCGGAAGGTTTCCCCGGAGATGGCACCGCCAATACTGGTCTTTTTCGTTTCCAGAACGGTCCCGGCAGCATCCAGCAGCGTGGCCACCAGCGTTGCGCTAGTCTGAGACTGCAGGGAGTTGTTGCGCAGGGTAATGGCGGCGGTGCTGTGACCGTTGCCGTCGTTCCCCTGTGTCACATCCATAGTCATCCGCTCTCCGGTGCGGGCCAGTGCGCCGGTCATATGGACGCTGGCCTCGCTGTCACTGCCGTCATACTCCGGCAGGCGCTGATTGCTTCCTGTTCCACCGATCTGACCTTCCACCCACGCCTCGGCGTACAGATAGGTACCCACATTGGGGATCTCGGTTTTGCCAATGGATGTCATATACCCGCCCAGATCATAGGTCAGGTCCAGTGTAAAGGTTCCCTGATCGATGCGGGCGAGGGCGCTGTCTTCGGAAATGGTAATTTCATTATCGCGAACCGATACGCCGTTTGTGGCGCAGTCTACCGCTGCAGATTGGGTATGCAGATCGTCCGCATAGAACGCAAGCTTCACCTCGCGGTTCTTTCCGCCGGCCAGCGTGGCGGCAGAGGAATTATATAGGGTCATGCGCACCGTGCGTTTGCCGGCACTCTCCGCAATCACTTCCATTTGCGAGATGCCAATGTCTGGATAATCCAGATACACTGTGCCGTTTTCGTTGATGCCGCCGGCGGCGGTGATGGTATAGCTCGGGTCGGTCACGCGATCCTTCACATGGTGCCAGACGGTAAGGGTGGTGCTTTCATTGGGCAGCAGTGTTTCCGTAAGGGTGACGGTTTCCCCGCTGTCAAGGCTGACCGTTAGGCTTGTCACATCGTTCAGCCCGGTGTTGCGGATGGTAAAGCGAATGGGTGTCAGGCTGTTCAATGCCAGCGTTGCATAATCCACACCGATCTGTTCCACAGCCACCGCATCGGTGATAAAATTAGAGGTAGCAGTATAGAGGATCGTTTCCTCCCCCGGAACGGTCACGCCGCCGATTACCTCTGGGTTTTTATCGTCATACCGGGTTGCCTGAATGGCAGCCTGCACCTGATTGGTGCCGCTGACATAGGCATCAAAATGGTCAGCCAGCGTGCGATCCGGCAGCTCTGCCAGTTCCAATGGTGCAGACAGAGTGTAGGTATTTGTGGCATAGCGCAGCTTGGCCGCCTTCAAAATGCCGTGATCTACCGCGCCGTTGGCATCATTGACAGTCTCATTCCAGACGATGGTAAGATCATTGAGGCTGCGATGATCCCCACTGAGGGAAGCGAAGCGGAAGTCTCCGCCCACGACGGCGTTGCCGCTGCTGGTCAGGGCAGACAGAGAGCCGGGGAAACTGTTGGACATGGTGCCGCTGCCGTCCACAGCCAACAGCTGGATATCGCTGCTGCCGTCTCGGACACTATGCCAACCGATGACAAATCGGTCATCCCCGCTGCCGAAGTTGGCTGCAACGACCTGGGGGTTTTCGTCAAGATTGCTGTCACAGGTCGCCAGCATGGCTGTACCGGGAGTTCCGTCAGCAGCCACGGTACAATAGGCGATCTCGTAGGCGGAGGTATCTCCGGTTCCGCTGCGGTCCAGCGAGTAAACCGCCATAGCGGTTCCGTCGGGCAGCATGGCCGCCTGCAACGCCTTCACGCTGCCAGTAGCACCGTTATAAAGCATTTTGGACTTGCTCCAGGTGCCGTTACTGCTGTCATAGCAACGGTACATGATACAATCTCTGGTCGTGAAGTTCAGCAGGTTGTTGCTGTCCTGCGTACCGGGATCGGGGGTGTAGACGCTGCGCCAGAACACGATGGCCTTGCCGTCGCCGCCCACTGCCGTGGCTGGGGCCAGATCCGGCATGCCGTCGTTGGTTAGGCGGGTGGAAGTCCAGGTTGTGCCGTCATAGACGGACACTACGATTTCCGTGCTGTTCATCAGCAGGTTTTGCTCTTCCAATGTCACGGAATCACCGGCATTTTTACCCGGCAGGTCGGTGCCCATGCGAACCCAAGCCGCCGCCGCGAAGCTGCCAGTGCCAGACAAAGAAACGCTCGTGTCACCGTAGCCGGGGAACTCTGTGGAAGCGTCAATTTCACTGGAGAGAGTATAGACGCCGCCATTGAGGGTGGAGAAATGCGCCCGGCTGTCGTAAATACTGCTGCTGTTGCCGTCGTTGATGTAGGCCAATACCTTCCCGTCATCGCTGAGCTGTGGATAGGATGTGGGGTTGGCATTGGTCTGGATGTTTTCCAGCCCACTGGTGGAGTTCAGAGAGAACAGCATCATCCGCTGCTGGGGCTGGCCCCAAGTACGGGCATATTGCTCCAGATAGTCCCGGCTTTGGAGCGTTGCACTGCCAGAAGCCACCTGCATTCCGCTCTGGGCCGCCGCCATCCGCAGCGAGGCAAGGCTCAGCCCACTGGTGGCGTTATTCCAGTAGTTGTCGATTGTTTTCCAGTCATTAAAAGTCCTGGTAGCTCCAAGGGTTCCGGAGGCGATCACCGCCTCGTAGGAGATAAACAGGAAGTTGGCCACAAATTTGATTCCCACTTCGCTTTGGATCCCCAGGGCCTGACCGTTGATCTGGCGCTTTGTCTCGTCGGCAAGATAGGTGCGGGAAAGGAACTTATTCTGACTATCCACATCCAAATTGCCGAATAGGCCGATCTTCAGCGCCACGACCGAATAGTCAAATCCAATGCCGCCAAACGCGTGGACATAGGCGTTGATACGCAGCGTGGTCAAAAAGTCATTCACTGCCGTGGCCGTTGGATCGCTCCAGGCAAGCTCTGTACCCTCGCCCTGCCGGCCGTAGCGCACTGCGGTACGGAAATCCAGCTGAATGGCACCACCCAGCTCAAAGGTTGCTGTCAACGGTACGGGGCCAGCCATGGCGTTCACGCTGAAGGTGAAGCCCACGCCAACGCCGGCGGTAAAGCCGCCGCCTACGGTGAAAACCTCCCACTCCTTTTTTTCGGCGTTATAGCGGATTTCCGCTTCGTAAAAGCCCTCCAACTGCAAGTTGAGATCCGTGTTGGTGACCTTGCCGGCCATGGGGTTGGCTTTGTACTCCCCCTCGGGATTATAGGTGCCTTTGGCCATCTGACTCAGATCCCCGGTCCCGGGCACGCCCACTTCCAGGTTCTGTGTCAGCACATTCGCACCCAAGGCCACGCCGTCCTCGGAATAGTCCATGTCCTCCATCTCCAGCGTATTGTACCCGGCCCAAATCATGGCACGGAACACGGAGGGATCTTCGCTAGGGGTGATAATCATTTTGAACACGGATGTGTCCACCGGACCGCTCAGATCATCCAGCCGTCCGGTCAGCACCTTGAGAATGTTACTATCGCCCACTCCGCCAAAGTCAACGTCATTCACTCCACTGGAGTCCTTCATCGTCAGCAGAATACCGGTGACGCGCTCATCCTCTGTCACCTTGGGCACTCGGGTCAGATCAACGACCCGGAAGGGCATTATTTTCTCTTGCAGCAGGCTGCCGTTCAGGCTCAGCTGCGTTTTCATACCTACATCCTTGCCGTCGGCGATCCATCCAGAGGTGGTCATGGTGGCCTCGGTGAGGGTCAGATCGTTTTCCGCTACAGGGATGGATGAGAAGGGATACTGCGTGGTACTGCTGCTCTGGGCGGCAGGAAGAACGCCGTATTCGTCCGCCAGCTTGAGACTGTAATTCTTCGCGTTGGCAATCTTCTCGCCCCAGAGGAACATGGTGGTGTGCAGGGTTGCTGTTTTAAAGCTGCTGTTAGGGCCAATCTTCCCAGTCGAGTTGCGGACATCCACCTTCTGACCGTTGGCAAGACCGTAATCAACGCTTTGCGCCACAATGAAGGGTTTGTTTTCCTCCCCTTCCGGCACGCACTCCAGAGAGACAACGCCCTCTGCGGTGCGCATTACATCATCCACGCCCAGCTTGCCGTTGACGGTCAGCAGCAGCGGATAGTACTTGTCGCCGTCAATTGCGCTGATCTCCAGAATGTACTCCAGCTGATCCAGAGCGGAAAGCACCGTGGTG
The DNA here is from genome assembly GCF_020687575.1 of Roseburia sp. CLA-AA-H209. Classification (NCBI taxonomy): domain Bacteria; kingdom Bacillati; phylum Bacillota; class Clostridia; order Lachnospirales; family Lachnospiraceae; genus Roseburia; species Roseburia sp. CLA-AA-H209. Next base: position 36,497 of record NZ_JAJEQU010000009.1, on the reverse strand, counting down.
TTGCACTCGCCCTTTTCGGCCGACCAGAACTGGGTGGAATCCAGATAGACGGTTATATTTCCCTCCGCATCCGTGGTATAGGTGTCGCCGGTGATGCCGCTGACAAGTGCTCCTGCCCCGGAGCCCAGCAGAGCTGTCTCGCAGTAGCCTCCGTTTTTATAAACGCCACCGCGAACGGTCACCGTCTTGTTCGCCAGCGGATCGCCGCCCGGCGTGATGAGCGTCACAGATGCCCGGGCGACTCGCCGAAGGCTGAAGGTATTCAAGGGATAAAGCTGCAGTTTTGTGGCATCCTGCTCGCCGGAACGCAGATTTTCTTTATAGATGGTGCCCAGATAAATATCCGCGCCGGAGCCGGACTGCAGAGACACCTCACTGGCGATTCCGTTGGGTTCGTAAAGCGCCAGCACGCCTTCACTGTTGGTCGTGACCGTTTTGGACACACCTTTGCCATCGGTGTATTGCAGCGTAGTTTCCGCTGCAGGCGTCAGCTGGAAGAGATAGAACTTATTTTGCAGCGTTTTCGCTGTCACCTGTACATCGGCACGCATGCCCGTGGCGGCATGGGTAGCCGTGACGGTTGCGGTACCGTTGGCCAAGCCGGACAGCGCCATTTTGGTTTCGGGAAGGTAGGAATCAAAGGAGAAGTTTCTGATGTCCTCATACAGTCCGCCCTGCTTGTAGTTGACGGAAATGGCATTGTTGTTGCTGGAGAGCCACCGGATGCCGTCTTTAAAGGAGTTCCATCCGTACTCGTCATAGTTGATGCCTATGTACTCGATCAGCCCCAACTCCTGGCGCAGCTGCAAAATTTCAGCTGTATCAGTGGGCAGGCTGCCGCTGACCTTGGAGGTATTGTCCATGGTCAGCTTAGAAATCGTGTCTCCTTTGTCGTCCTGCACCTTCAGTGCGTCGGCATCGTAGACATACAGGGGGAAGGAGTCTGTGCTGGGAGATTCCTCACCAGGGTTCTCCACGCTCAAAACCACTTGATAGGTGTCCTTTAGATTGCCGTCCTTCACACTCTGCAATGACAGGGAGAAGCTTCCGGAGGTACCGGATAGGCTCTCTCTGGCCACCTCTTGGGTGGTGTTGTCCTCTGTGACCCGGGTAATGGTCAGCGTGGGCTGTTGAGAGGCCCCGTCAGTGGCGTTTTCCACCGACCAGTCGATATTGACGGCGCTGTCGGTATCCGTGAGGTAAATGCTCTGGGGCGGTGTCAGCTTGGCTGTGGCAGGTGGTGCCTGCACGATGATCCAGGCAAGTGCCGACAGGCGGACGTTCTCACCCTCGGCGTTGGGGTGCGGCATGGAGACCAATACCGTGTAGGCAGGGGTATCGCCGTTGGAGAGCCTGGAGAGCACATTCTCCTCGATCCGCACGCTGTTTTTATCCTTGCCGGCGGTATAAGTCGCAACGGGATTGAGGCCGCTCAGCGCCGCCTCATTCGCGTAGTTGCCCTCATACAGATCAATCCTGTAATTGAACTCTTTGTCCGGTGCCATCAGCGCGGCGTTGGAGCTCCACAGCACGGTGGCGGGCTGATTTACCCGCGTCACGATGGACGATCCGCCGGGAATCACCAGTGCTAAGGAATCGCCTGCCGTCACGGTATAGGGCTCTGACTCGCCCGTCACATCATCGGTAGCGTCCTCAGTCCCGTTGTCCGCCGTAAAGGTAAAGGTGACGGCTCCCACCTTGGTTCCTGTGGTGGCAACAACGCCGGTATCCTCGTTGATGGTGGCAATGAGCGTGTCACTGCTGCTCCATTTGCCGGTGGTGTAGCTTGCCTGCTCACCGCCTTCCCCAAAAACCTCGGCCCTAAGCGTGGGGCGGGTGGTTTCGCCGAGGGAAATCGTATAGTCGGCGTCATTCGCTTCCGGGACGATGGTCACCGTGTGCGCGGAAACTTTCTTTGGCACCGTGAACTGCCGGGTCAGGGGAAGAACATTCACCCAGTCAGGAGCGTCTTTCGTGCCCTCGTTGGCCTGCAGCGTCACCGTATAGGTGCGGGTGTTAGCCGCGGGTGCGATTGCGTAGTCGCTAATGGTGAAGGCTTCCTTCTCTGTGTCCAGATAGACCTGCAGATGGATTGGTTCAACCGCGGAGTCGTACCTCAGCTCGAGGCGGAAAGGGGCTTCCTTCGGCTCTGTTCCTTCCGGGGTGTGATAATTGCTGTATGCGGTCTCGTAGTCCTGCGCCATGTTGGCCTGCATCGTGAACGATGCCTTGCCGTTGGCGTAGGTGGCCGTCAGTTCGGTGGAAGCGTTGCGCATCAAGACGCTCTTCAGCGTAACGTCGATAATCGAATCGCCTTGATAGAGTGTGGTATCCAGCATATGGCCGAAAACATCTTCCACACCGGTCATACCATTGACGGTGACCGTGGTGGCATCCGCATCCTGCACCGGGTACCAGAGCATTGCCGTGACACCGTAGTTGTTCATGGAAAGAGCAGCGGCGGTATACTCTTTGCCATTGATGGTCACGCTGGCGTTTCTAAGATCCACGAACTCGTTAAAGGTAACTGTGATGGGCACATGCTGTCCGCTGGCATAGGTTCCCGCCGGGGCCGTGACGCTTTGAATGATGGGGGCGTCCGTGTCCAACAGCCTGGCGGTGACGCTGCTGGTATTGACGGTGGCGGAGGCATATGGTTGGTCGTCAATTACACTCTTCATATACAGTCGGAAGGGCAGCCAGTACTTCTGATCCCCTCTGTTTTGCGTGGTAGACTGCAGGGAGATTTTGACCGTACTGCCCTTTTGAATCGTACAGTTCCCCGGTTTCTTTCTGTCGCCGCTGGTGGGCGTCAGATCTGCTTCATCGAACTTGTACTCCATCAGATAGAACGGGGCATGGGGTTGTGTGGCACTATCATAGCCATACGGCGCAGGGCCGGTATAGGTCTCTTTGCCGGGGTTCCAGTCAAACTTGATGCTGGCGTCGATTTGGTATGGCTGATAAAATTTGGATGAGCCGCCGGGAAGCACCGAGTTGCGGGCGCCCTCCAGAATTCCGATGGTATCGCTTAGTGCAACGAAATCCGGATTTTTGGCACCCTCGCCGGCATTGTATTCATCCGCCAGCAAAGGAATATACATATCCCCCTGTATTGTGCCTTCACTTTTGTATGTTTTCTCATAGTCCGGCGCGGTCATTGATGTTTTTATTGCGGGGGCGTCAACCGTCTTTTTTAGCTTGAGCTGACAGTGGTCGGCATAAGCGGCGCCGTCATAGAACACCAGATTTTCCGCATCGTAAAATTCGATCATCCCCAGCAGGTCGCCATAGGAATAAGAATCCTTGAGCCAGTCTGGGTTCCCTCCATTGGTTTGAACCTTGACAGTGATTTTACAACCACCTAAACTGTAAGTTTCGCCTACGTCATAGGTCAGCTTGTAGGACCCGTCGCTTTGCTCGACGACCTTACTCGTCTCGCCTATCGAGACCTCCACATCGGTGATATACTTGCTGAGCTGGCCTCCTTGAATGCGGTAGGAAAAGCCGGCCGGTTTTCCGCGGTATACAGTAAAAGTCCCGGATTTCCATTCGTTGTTTGCTTGTCTCTCCAGTGTTTGGCTCATCATGCCGCTCATATCCACCGTCTCAACGCCCTCAGGCTTTGTGGCAGAGGCGGAATACTGCAAACTGATACCCTGCAGCTCCAGCTGCTCCATCAGGCTGTTGAGATTCTCCAGTGCTTCCCCAGTAAACTCCCTGCCGGAGAAATAGGTGTCCTTGATCCGCTGCAGCTCCTGTTCGATTTGGATCATGGTCTTCAAATCGCCCAGCGCCACCGGAGTCCCATCCACGTCGGCTATACGGGTGAGATCCGTGGCGGGATTTTCCAGCAGTTCCATGACGGCCGCCAGTGTCAACACCTGGCCGTCCAGCGTGATGGTTTGATCCACCTTGAAATTGCCGTCTTCATCCAGCAGCCCCAAAGCGTTCAGCATGGAAAGCACCTGGTCGCTGCTACCGCCAGTCAGGTCGGCGAGCTGCTCCAAAATCGCCTGATTTTCCTCAGGTGTGTTGCCCAGCGAATCGCTCACCGATGCAAACGCAGTTGTCGGCAGCATGGTCAGCACCATGCAGCATAGAAGCAAGATACTGAGTATTCGTTTTTTCATTGGCTTTTCTCCTCCTTTTCGTGTCGGGCGGGCTTATCCTCTCCGCCTTTTCTACAGTTTTCTCTGTTTCTGAGCCGAAAGCACAGCGCAGTGATCGCTGCCGCCGCAGCAAAGGAGACGACGCCCACCAGCACATAGCCGCCTGCGTCCTCCCGCAGAAGCATCGCGCCGAAGCTGCCCCATGCGGCGGTCTGTCCCTGCACTGCAAATGCGTCTGCCGCCTGCATCAGCACCGCGAACAGCAGCATACACGCGGCGCTCAGTCCATATATGCCGCGTTGCTGCCTTCGGCGGTTGTTTTCCCGCACCCGCTGCTTGACGAGTGCGACCCGTCTTGCGGTATCGTACATTTCGTTTGAACCCCCCTTCCGGTTTGTCTGAAACTGTGATAAAAACCCTTTCACTTATATAGGTACAAAAAAACGAAAAAACTCTCACCCAAAACGCATAATTTTTCACAAAAATTTGAGAGCTGCCAAAAAGCAGCTCTCAAAGAGTGGATATTCGGTTATTACTTCCGTGATAATCGGAAAACGGATAGCCTTCCTGCCGCCACCAGCAGCACCGGCAGGGCGTAGGCGATGAGCAGATTGTAGATGGCATGGAGGGTGATGGCTGCGCCCAGCAGCCCACAGGTGCCTGCAACCTTCAGCCACGTCCGCCGCCACATGTAGGCAAGCCCGCCGCCCACGATCAAGCCGCAGAGGACGTGCATCGCGCCCGTGCCGAAGCCCCGGAAGAAGATGAAGGAGAAGCGGTCCGCGCCGTTCTGGATGAGATAGCACACATTTTCAAAGGTGGCGAAAGTGAGGGCAACCGTGATGGCGGCAGCCTTGATTTTATCCCCCTCCGGCTCAAACACCAGCAGATAGACCATCAGCGGCAGCAGCTTCATCATTTCCTCCACCACCGGCGCGATCTCCGCCGTGGCGGCAAGGGCGTCCGCCTGACACACCGCCGCGAGGAAGGTGTTGATATAGGCCGAGAGCAGGCACACCCCCATTCCGGCAATGCAGAACAGGAAGAAGCGGAGCTGCCGCCTGCCCATGCACAGAGCGGCCACCAGCAGGGGAGATACCATGCAGATGAAGATGTTTTCGATGTAGGTCATGCTTCCACCGCCTCTCTCGTGGCAGGCAGCAGCCCCAGAATCGCAAGCGTCAGCAGCATATCGCACCAGAAGGTTGGACTTGCCGGAGAGGTATCCGGCCAGAAGCAGCCCGCCGTCCACAGCAGGTATTCTGCGTACACAAAGCACAGCACGCCGATGTGAAACCACCGCATATTCCGCGCTGTGCCCGTCTGCGTTTTCGCATAGGCAAGCCCTCGAATGGCGCAGAAGGAGAGCCATATCATCATGCCGCACCAGATCAGGTTGGAGAAAATGTCCCCGAAAGTGCAGTAGAACGCCAGCAGCGGCACGCCGAACACAGGCGCAAGCCATGCCCTGCGGCAGTGGAAACTGCGCTCATTTGTTCCGGTCAGCGTGGCCTGCAAAATGCGTAGGAAAATTACGCTGGCCACCCAGCCGAACTCCGACACATAAAAGACCCGCGGCGTGGTATCGAACAGCAGCAGATACAGCGTCCAGTAGAGCGCACTGAGGGCAAAGCAGCCGTAGAAGCACAGCAGCAGGAAGTACGCCTGCCGCCCACTTTTTCGGCAAGAGATACCCGAAAGTAGCGCACCGACGAATGTGGTCAGTAATTGCAGCAGGTTCTCAATCAGCTCCATGAATTCCCTCGCTTTCTTTGTCCTGCCCGTCCTCACGGTTCATCTGCCGCAGCCGGAAGCACAAAACGGTCACGCACACGCCCAGTAAAAACGCCAGAAGCCCGATGACAATATATCCCAAAGCTACGCCGCTGTGAAAGATGCTTGCCGCAGTTTCAAAGCCGCAATAATCGCCTGTCTGGATGCTTGCGGCAATGCCGGGCATGGCGAGGGACGCGCCTATGAGCAGCACAAGGCACGCCGCCACAGCGGAAGCCATGGTGATCGTATTGCGCCGCAGCCGTTTCTCCTGTTCAATTTTAGCAATGCGCCGCTTGGTCTCCGTGACCCGTTCCTCATGACTCCGCATTTGTGATTCCCTCCCGTTCTAAGAGCCTTCGTAGGCTCTCTTTTCCGCGATACACCATGTTGGTGATCTGTTTTACCGTTTTTCCCGTGACCTCCGCCGCCTGTGCGTAGCTCATATCCTCAAAATAGGTGAGATACAGGACTTCCCGATAGTCCGGGTTCATTTCGCTCATGCAGAAATGCAGAATGCGGTTTCGCTCCTCCGTCCGGATGATCTCCTCCGTCAGCAGCCGTCCGTCCGGCTCGTTGGTCAGCGCATCAAGGCTAAACAGTGGCTTTCGTTTGCTCTTGTGGCGCAGCGCCATGTGCCGCGCCGCCTTATAGAGATACGCCTTGAGGCCGCCGTCCCGGATGCGGGGCTTTTTCGTGAACAGATAGGCGAAAACGTCCAGCATCAGCTCTTCGGACTCGTGAACGTCGTGCAGATAGCCGTCGATATACAGGGTCAGGGGGTCGCCGTATTTTTTCATCAGGGCATTGAGTCCTTCGTCGTCGCCGCTCAGATATTGGCGGTATAAAGCCTCGTCGCAGGTCATAGCGTTCACTTCCTTTTTGCGGATGCTTCCAATTCCAATGCGGAGAGGATCCGCATGGATAATACTCAATACAATACATTATATACGAATATCCGAATAAAAAGCAAGCCCACACGGATGACACACCAAACGAGCAATCCAGAAACTCATTCTCTTCCGGCTCCATTTGCTCCTGTTTTCCAGCTTCTATCGGCTGTTCACTGCTCTGTGCCGGTAACCAAAATAAAAAAAGTCCATGCATCTGTATCTCTACAAACACATGGACGAATTCACTGCCACTCTTGATATTTGGCGTATCCTTCCTACGAATTACTACACACTTTTTTCTTTTACCTAATTTCTTATGCTACCATACTTCCCTGAAAACCTCAATGCATTTTTCTTAATGGCGCCGGTCTATACCGGCATTATTATAATAAGCTGCTTTTTCCTGATACATTCTGCGTTCAGCTTCCATCAGCAAGAGGTCAAATCCACGCTCCCAGCTTTCCTGCCATACTGATCCGACTGCCATTACTACATCTTTTTTCTTCATGCCAGCCTTCATACGTTCTATCCGCTGCTTCAGTTCCTCTTCTCCGATACCTGCACACAGTGCCAGAAGTTCATCCCCTCCAATACGGAACAGTCCATAGTCTGAAAATTCCTCACGGAGTAATTCGCCGGCACGCAGAATGAGCTGGTCACCTGCCTGATGACCTAAAGTATCATTTACCCTTTTCAGTCCTGTAATATCGCAATACACCACACCAAAGCCTGAAGTCCCTGATGCATCTGTAACATACTGTTCCATGGCAAACCGGTTTCCAAGTTTCGTAAGCTGGTCACTATAGCTCATCCGTTCCAATTCCCGCACCAGATTACGCCTTCTGATGCTGGAGACAATAAAATATCCCATAATCTGAAGCATATTAGAAGTATAATCCAACATTTTTTCGGGAGGATTATCAACTCCATAAAAACCGATGATTTTCTGCCCTTCATACAGTGGAACTACTACCAGCGTTGAAATATTCTGTTGTTTCAGATTCTCATACTGCAGTGGATCACTCTCACGTATATTTTCCAGATTACCAATGATAATATTTTTGCCTTCCCTAAAATTGCGGTACCAGTTCTCGCATACTTCAGCCGGAACATTCTGCAAATTATCTTTCTCAGGCCCGATACCATTCGCTACCCATTCATAGGTGTTATCGTCATTTCCCAATAAGTTTTTTTCAAAAATATAGGTACGTTCTCCATTCAATGCCTTTCCAAGATATTCCAGAATAATTTCCAGCGACTGTTCTGACGTAGGGGCATTTAACGAAATTCTTATGCCCTCATTTATAATAGCCTCCATATTTTCATAGTTTTGAATCAGACTTCCCTGTTTTTCTTCGTTGCTGACATCCAGTGCAATTTCTACCCGGTAACGTCGACCATCCTGTTCCAGCATAGTATCCTTCAACAACAGATGTTTGCCAAGAACCGGATTATAATACTTCCATTCTTTAAACTCACCTTCTACCAGTTCCTGATTATTGCACATACTACAAGGGGCGGCATTATGCTGCATCACCTCATAACATTTCTTTCCTTTTATTTCCTCCTGGGTCTGAAATCCAAAGTTTTCCCGTGTTTTCCGGTTCATATACACAAGCTCATATGTATCAACATCTGAGACATATACAAATTCATTAAGATTTTCAAAGAAATTCCAAATCTTTTCCACTGTTTCTATCCTTTCCGTCAATTACATTACTTACCTTTTATCCCTGGACATCATTTTATCTCTCCGGCAGCACCAAAAACAGTCCCATTAATCAGTGACTGCACCAATCAGTTCATTGATATCTTCAACTCCATTATTTTCCATATAATCCTGTATACCATTGATAATATCAATCGTTGCGGTAGGATTAGTAAAGTTTGCAGTTCCCACAGATACTGCGGTTGCTCCTGCCAGTATCAGTTCCAATGCATCTTCAGTGCTCTGTACACCTCCCATTCCGATAATCGGAATATTCACTGCCTGGGCTGCCTGATATACCATACGCACTGCAATTGGATGCACTGCCGGTCCGGACATCCCACCAGTTCTGTTTGCCAAAGCAAATTTTCTGCGGTTTACATCAATCTTCATTCCAGTCAGTGTATTAATCAGGGAAATTACATCTGCTCCGCCTGCTTCTGCCGCTTTTGCCATCTCTGTAATATCCGTTACATTCGGGCTCAATTTCATAATAACCGGCTGTCTTGCATATTTTTTCACTTCTTTTGTAATTTCTTCTACAGAAGCAGCATTCTGTCCAAAGGCAATACCGCCTTCTTTGACATTTGGGCAGGAAATATTGATTTCCAGCATATCTACCGGCTGTTCGGCCAGTCTTTCCACAACTTCTATATAATCGGAGGCTGTTTTTCCACAAACATTTACAATAATGCGTGTGTCATAGTGGGTAAGAAATGGAATATCACGCTGTACAAATACATCAATACCAGGATTCTGTAAACCGATAGCATTTAACATTCCACCGTACACTTCTGCCACACGAGGGGTCGGATTCCCCGGCCATGGTACATTGGCAACACCTTTCGTCACTACTGCACCCAATTTATTCAAATCTACAAATTCACTGTATTCCTGACCGGAGCCAAAGGTTCCGGATGCTGTCATAATCGGGTTCTTCAATAATACTCCTGCCAGATTTACTCTTGTATTCATTAAAGTTCCACCTCCTCAGCCCGGAAAACCGGTCCTTCTTTACATACACGTTTGTTATTGACATTGGAATGTTCATCCTTGTCCTTAGACTGGCACACGCAGGCTAAACAGGCTCCGATTCCACAAGCCATACGTTCTTCCATGGAAATCCAGCACTCAATCTGTTTCTCTTTTGCATATTCCTTAATAGCTGCCAGCATCGGCTTTGGCCCGCAGGCATAGATAATCTCTGCTGTCAGCCCATTTTCACGGATGGCATCCAATACATTTCCTTCTGTCCCGGCACTTCCGTCCTCAGTTGCCACATAGACTTCTCCTTCTTCACGAAATTCATCCATCAGGAAAAGCTCATCCCGGAAACCAAGTACCATCTGCTTTTCACAGTCCAATTCTTTTGCCAGCTCTAACATTGGCGGAATACCAATTCCACCACCAATTAAGAACGCTTTCTTTTCTTTCTTCGGAAATCCATTTCCCAGCGGTCCTGTTATATTAAGAATTCCGCCGGTATGCATACCGGAAAACTCTTCTGTTCCCTTTCCAACTTTACGGTATACCAGACGGATGGCATTATCCTTTTTATCAATTTCACAGATACTGATTGGTCTTGGAAGCAGCCTGCTTCCTTCATTACAATATACAGATACAAACTGACCTGCTTTTGCATGTGCTGCAATCTCTTCCGTACGCAGCCACATACTGTAAATGTCATCCGCAATTTCTTCCTGGCGGATAATAATCGCCTGTTCTTTAAACTTCTCTGCCATCTTCTTCTCCTATCTTGCCTGTAAAGCTCCATCGATATCTTTTATCATTGCCTCTACTGCTGCTCTGGATGCATCTGCAAAATGTTCTGCTCCAAAAGATGCATAAGCCTCCTGCTTATATGCTGCAATGATTCCACGGGATGAATTGACAATTGCACCCAGTCCGTTTTCGTCGAAGTAATGTACTAAGTCCGCTCCTTTTCCACCCTGGGCACCGTATCCCGGAACCAGGATAAAGCTCTTTGGCATTACTTTACGAAGGACTTTTCCTATCTCCGGATAGGTTGCTCCTACTACTGCTCCCACATAGCTGTAGTTATCTCCCATGACTTCTTCGCCCCACTGTGCTACCTTTTCACCGACATATTCATACAGTGGTCTGCCATCAATTAATCTGTCCTGGAATTCTCCACTGGATGGATTGCTGGTCTTAACTAAAATGAAGATACCTTTTTTCTCTTCTTTACATACTTCCAGGAAAGGCTTGATTCCGTCTGAACCAAGATATGGATTAACGGTTGCAAAGTCTTCATCAAAAGCAGAAAGCTTCTTACTTCCCACCTGGACTTTACCAAGATGTCCCACTGCATATGCTGCGGATGTAGAACCGATATCGCCACGTTTTACATCTCCGATTACCACAAGGTCTTTGGAGTGGCAGTAATCTACTGTCTTCTGATATGCTTTCACACCCTCTGTTCCAAACTGCTCATACATGGCAATCTGTGGTTTTACAGCAGGAATCAGATCATAAGTGGCATCTACAATTGCTTTGTTAAACTGCCAGATTGCTTCTGCTGCACCCTCTAAAGTCTCACCACACTCCTTAAATGCTGCTGCCTTAATATGTTCCGGAACATAATCTAACATCGGATCTAAGCCGACAACGATTGGTGCATGGGTTTTCTCGATTTTTTTAATTAATTTGTTAATCATATCTTTAAGCCTTTCTTTTTCTTATTCTTCTGCTGCATCATATACAATTTTGCCGTCACAGATAGTCATCATTACTTTACCGGTTACTTTTCTGCTGTGGAATGGTGTATTCTTTGCTTTCGACCAGAACTTGTTCTTATCAATGGCATAAGTGCATTCCGGATCAAAAAGCATGACATCTGCCATTCTTCCCTCTTCCAAAGTTCCTTTCTTCAAATGAAGAATCTGTGCCGGGTTATAGCTCATCTTCTCTACCATCTGCATCGGTGTTAAGTATCCACCCAGCACGAGTTCTGTATAAGTCAGTGCTGCTGCAGTTTCCATTCCAACGATTCCGAATGGTGCCTTTACCATGCTGCTATTTTTTTCATCTGCTGTATGCGGTGCATGGTCTGTAGAAATGACTTCCATGGTTCCGTCGGAAAGTCCCTTTTTCAATGCCTCCACATCATCTTTCCGGCGGAGTGGCGGATTCATCTTATAATTAGTATCTCCCTCTACCATATCATCTGATGTCAGTGTAAAATGATGCGGACATACCTCTGCGGATACCGGAATATGCTCTAACTTGGCATATTTTACCATGATTACACTGTTCTTTGTGGAGCAGTGGCAAAGATGCAGGTGTGCACCGGTATCTTTGGATAACAGGATATTTCTTGCAATCATGATATCTTCTACGGAATTGGTAATTCCAGCCAGTCCCCACCGTTTTGCATTCTCATCCTCGTTGACCACGCCGGAGCCAACCAGATTCTTATCTTCGCAATGTGACAGTACCGGAATGTTACAGTCTCTTGCTACCAGCATGGCATCTCTTGCAAGAAGTGAATTCATGACTGATTTGCCATCTTCACTGATTGCAGGGCTTCCTGCCTCCACCATCTCTTTGATGTCAGCTAATTCCTCTCCCTGCTGTCCTTTTGTTACAGCACCAACCTGTAATACATGCACCAGTCCGACACTTTCTGCCTTATGATGTACATAACGTACCACATCAGCATTATCTACCACCGGCTTGGTATTTGGCATTGCAAGTACCGTGGTATATCCGCCTCTTGCTGCGGAACGGGTTTCTGTTTCAACATCACCCTTATGAGTAAATCCTGGATCCCGCAAATGCACATGCATATCAACGAGTCCCGGCATTACATACAGTCCTTTGGCATCGATAGTCTTCTCTGCCTTTTTCTTGATATTTTTCCCTCTTTTGGTAATGACTCCATCTTCTATGAAAAGGTCCATTACATCATCTGTTTTCGTAGCCGGATCTAAAATGCGGCCACCTTTTATTAAGATTGTCATGTGGAATACCTCCTGTTGCTCCTATTTTAGCATACAAGCAGTTCTGGGGCAATCTGCTCATGCATGTATTTTCTCAAATAGCTCCGGAGGTACATATGCTTCTATACGGATTCCCTCCGGCAGATATTCTTCTGCTATTAATTCTCCTGTTTCTCTTATCTGCTGCAGCAATCCACCCTTGTCATATGGCAGCACTGTCTCAAGATAGTGTTTGTTCTCCCGCAGTATCCGGGCGAGGCAGTCTTTCAGTTCTTCTAGTCCATCACCTCTTGCTGCAGATACCCGTAAAGTAATATCTGCCCTGCCATCCCGCAATGGTTCCCAGTCTGTAATGGCATCCTGCTTATTAAACAATGTCAATATCTTTTTATCTGTAACCTCTAACTGGTGCAATGTCTCATATACAATATGCATCTGCTTGGCAGCCTGTGGATTGGATGCATCCACCACATGAATGATAAAATCTGCATACTTAGCTTCCTCTAAAGTACTACGGAAGGCATCAATCAGATGATGCGGCAGTTTTCGGATAAACCCTACCGTATCCGTAAGCAAAAGCTTCTGGCTTCCCGGAAGTTCTAACATTCTGGTAGTCGGGTCTAAGGTTGCAAAAAGTTTATCCTCTGCAAGAATTCCAGCTCCGGTCAGAGCATTTAAAAGGGTTGATTTACCGGCATTGGTATACCCTACAATCGCTGCCACCGGAACATGATTCCGCTGTCTTGCCACACGATTCACTTCCCGGTGCCTTTTCACTTCCTCTAACTCCCGTTTGAGCTGGCTGATTCTTGATGCAATCAGACGACGGTCTACCTCTAACTTTTTCTCTCCCGGACCTCTCGTTCCAATTCCTCCTCCCAGCCTTGACATACTCTTTCCTATGCCGGAAAGACGACTCATGCGGTAACGAAGCTGTGCCAGTTCCACCTGTATCTTTCCTTCACTGGTAGATGCTCTGGCAGCAAAAATATCAAGGATAATTAAGGTTCTGTCCATCACTTTTACGTTCAGGGCATCTGAAAGATTCCGAAGCTGTGCCGGGCTTAGTTCGTCATCGCAGACAATTCCTGTTGCATTGGTCCATGCAATTTCATCCAGCAGCTCTTCTACTTTTCCGCTACCAATATAAAGCCCCGGATGTATTGTCTGACGGTTCTGGATTACCCTGCCCACCGTTACTGCTCCGGCAGTCTTCACCAGCTCCTCCAATTCATCCAGGGAGTCTTCTGTATCATCGCCATCCTGGCTGCTTACGCCAACCAGGATGACTCTTTCTTCCATTTCATTGTTTTCAAAAAATTCAGGCATAAAATATCCTTTTCTTACTTTCTGTTTATGCAAACACACTCTGTCCGTTCTGGGATAATCCTGCAGAAATATTTAAAATTGCAGCAAAATCATTCTGTAATTCATTTGAGCATTTCTCTGCTTCCAGATAAATTTCTTCTGCTTTTTCCGCGTTCTCATCAAACAGTGCCTGCTGCACTTCTTTTCCATATCCATGGAATCTTCTGTGTTTCTCTGCCAGTGCATTCCAGACCGGTGCAATTGCCGGATTTTCCGGATGCATGGAATAGTAAAAATGACCAAAGCCACATTTTGTATCATCAAATTGTAACGTAAGGACATTCTTCTCAGTTACCATGGTATGTAAAGTCTCAAGCCATGCCCTATGTGCTTCCATTGCTTTTTGTACATAAGCATCAAAAACTGCATTATCCATACGGTAAAATGCATCACGGCTCATTTCTCCTATAACCTTCGCCACATTATCCATACCCGTTTCAACCTGGGTTAATGGTTCTACCGAACCTTTTAAATTTCCATTTATAACGGTCAGCAATTCTGCATCATTGCTGAGATTACTGCACTGGTCTTCAATACAGGACACCTGGGTTTCCAGCACATTCATGGAGCTGCTGATTTCTTCACTGATACCAGCAAGGGAACCAATCGATTCGCTGATGGTTCCAACATTTTTCTTGTTCTCGTCATTAATATTCCATACAGCATTAATCTTCTGATCAATATTGTCAAGAGATGTAATTGCAACATCCACACTCTTAGAACTCTTCTCAGAAGCATCACGGATTCCTTCTACGAATTCACCCATATTTCCAGTTAACTGTTTGGTTCCCTCTGCCAGCTGACGGATTTCTTCCGCTACAACGGCAAATCCCTTTCCTGCTTCTCCTGCTCTTGCTGCCTCGATTGATGCGTTCAATGCCAGCAGGTTGGTCTGTTCGGAAATTGCATTGATACCTTCAATGACTTCATTCATATGATTGATAACATCCATCAATGCATCCATATTCTTCTTCATTTCTGTGGATTCTGAGATTGCATCTTTGGATAAATCCCGGATAGCTGTCAGTTCTTCCTGGCCATTCTCTATCTTCTTATAAATATCAGTAGTTTTCTCTGATACATCAACAATTGTATTGGTCAGACCCTCATGGGCATTTCTTACTTCCTCTGCAATACTGGATGTTTCTGCTGCTGCATCATGGATTGCCTTTGTTGCTGTATTGACATCCTCTGCTGTCGTTGTCATCTTTTCGGTATCATGTCCAACTTTCAGGCCTAAGGCACTCATTGTCATAACTGCCTGCATATCTTCCCCATATACCTGTGCAAGCTGACGTCTGCCAGCGCTCATGCGTTCATACATATTCTGCAGTTCCGGTGAACCTGCAGCATAATTCTCTTCTTTCATCTCACTAATTGACTGAACCAGATTTATAATTTTTTTATTCTTTCCCAATGCCATATATTTCCTCCAATCAATGCACTTTCTGTGCATTACGTTATACTACTAATTTTGTACTGAATCTTACCGATTGTCAACGACATTTTGTGATATTTTTCCAAAAAATTCAACTTTTTTTGCAATTTCTTTATGCAGAAAATATTTTCAAAAACATTACCAATGCCTGATAATCTCTCATATCTGCCAGTTCTCTTGCAGAATGCATGGCAAGCATCGGAATTCCAATATCCGCTCCCTGCATCGGCAGATAGGAAACCACAATCGGTCCAAGGGTCTGTCCACCCGGCATGCCGGAACGGTTTACCTGCACCTGATATGGAATATCTGTCTTTTTACAAAGCTGCATCACCACCGCTGTTGCCTCACTGTCAGAAAGATACCGCTGGCTGGCAGAAGTCTTTACGGTAATTCCTTTTCCCAATATCACATCATTCGTAATATCTGATTTATTTGTGTAATTCGGGTGTACGGCATGAGCTCCGTCTATAGACAAGAGAAAGCCTCCCCGGAGCATATCATTTACCTCTGTTTCTGCCATTCCAAAGGCTGCACCAATCTTCATTATGATATCCTTAAGAAGACTGCTGTCTGCTCCCTGCTTGGAGCGGCTGCCGATTTCCTCATTATCAAATAATCCTGCCACAACCAGTGAATCTCCGGTCGTTTTTTCACACATTGTCTCCACAATTGCTGCTACCGATGCCAGATTATCGATTCTCGGAGAAGAAAGAAGCTTCTTATCACTTCCTATTAATTCCGGTTCATCCATATTGGTAAGGAATAAATCATAGCTTAAAACCTCATTTGCCTCTGCCCCAAGCTGTTCTTTTAAGTAATCCGTGAAAAAATTCTCTGTAACGTCTCCGTCCTGCTCTATTCCAAGCAGTGGAAGCAGTTCTCTTTGCATATCATATTCCTGTTTTCCGCCTGCCTCACGGTTCAGGTGTGGTGCTAATGACGGAATCACTGCTGCCGGTTCCTCACTTCCGAAAAGCTTTACTTCCGGTGCAAATGGATGTTCCGATTCTAATACCACTTTCCCATAAATTCCAAGTGGACGGTCAAACCATGTATTTTTGAGCATACCGCCATATGGCTCCACATTTAACTGCCTGTAATCCTTCGTCTTCACTTCAGGATTCGGTTTTATTTTAAAACATGGAAAATCTGTATGGGCCAGCATCAGGCGGAGTGCCGTCTTTCTGTCCAGCTGTTCCGGAACAGAGAATGCTGCTACCATACCGGAATACGGTCTTACATAGTATTTACCGCCTGCATGAAGCTGCCAGGATTCCTGCAGCTTTAATTCTTCATACCCTGCCTCCTGTAACTGCTTTCCTGTCCATTCTGTTACATGATATGGTGATTTTCCCTTTGACAATAGTTCTGTTATTTTCTGCATGCCATACGCCTTCCTTACATGAATCTATCTATTACAAGCGCCACTCCGTCTTCATCATTGGAAGTGGTAATATAATCTGCGACCTCTTTTACCTCCGGCTGTGCGTTTGCCATTGCCACACCAAGCCCGGCAAATGCAATCATAGACTTGTCATTAAAGCCATCTCCACAGCAGATCATCTGCTCCTTCTTTTCTCCCAGATATTCTAACAGTTTTCCAAGAGAATATGCCTTATCAATGGATGGTGGAACAATTTCTAAGAAAAACGGTTCTGAGCGAAAAATGTTTAATTGTTCTCCAAAGGTCTGCCGCATCACATCCTGTGCTTTTGCAATCTTTTCCGGTTCTCCTGTCATCAGGAATTTATTTACCGGATAATCTACATATTCTGCGAAATTATCTACCTCTTTTATCGGCATTCCGTTAATTTTTCCCTCGTTACGGCTATATTCATTCACTCCGTTTCCATGGATGATGGTATTTCCTTTATAAGTAAGCACGCCTACACCCAGTCTGCATGCCTGCTCATACACTGCCGGCACCAGTTCTACCGGTATTGTCTTATTGTATACAATCTCTCCGGTCTCATAATTAATAATCTTTCCACCATTAAATGCCAGTACAAATCCGCCATAGCTCTTCAAATCCAGTTCGTCTGCCAGCTTTACGATGCCCCCGGTAGGACGGCCGGATGCCAGCACTACTTTTTTCCCTTCCTTTTGAATCCGCATCAGTGCGTCTTTCGTCTTTGGTGTAATGACTTTCTTTGAATTGGTTAAGGTGCCATCTAAATCCAGCACGATAATCTCATAGGTTTCGCTCATTTTCGTATTGTTCCTCTCTGCCTTTTTCCCTCGTTTTCCTGTCCCATACATTTTGCCCTTTTTGCTTAACGTGTCATCAAAAACAAGTATTCCCGGGCAGCTTCTTCGTCATTCGGATAATTCTTTGTATAATCCTCCATCTCGCTTTTTGCAGATGTGAAATCTCCGCTCTGTTCATATGCCAGTATCAGATTACGCTGCGCCTCCTGCTTCTGTGAGCCTGCATCTAAATCCAGTGCCATCTTAAGATAGTTTATTGCACTGTCATAATTACCTTTTTCTAATTCCATTCCTCCCAGACAGATCAATGCTGTCGGATTATCCTGATTTTCATCGATATATTCTTTATATAATCCGGCTGCCTTCTCATCTTCGCCTTTCACTTCATAGAGCTGTGCCATATACAAAGAAGCTTCCGTGCTCTTTTTATTAATAGCTGTCGTAAGCTCTGTTTCCGCATTATCATAATCTCCCAGTAATAGATAAATTCTGCCTCTCTGGGCATAGTCCTCCGCTGATTTACCACCTGCTTCAATACCTTTTTTCAGATACTCCTGACCTTCGGTCTGCATTCCTGCGGCATAACACTCCTGGTACAAAGCAATATACATTTCATAGTCACTGCCGGCATACTGTGCTGCCAGATTAAAATTTTCTTTTGCTTTATCCATGTCATTTTCTTTCCGGTACAGTTCTCCTAACAGGAAATATGCCTGGGCATTTTTCTTGTCATAATTGATTAACGCCTGATAGGTCTCAATGGCATCCTCTTTCTTTCCTGCGGCATACTGTGCTGCTGCTTTATAATAACAGGTATCTATTTCTTCTTCTCCCACAACTGCCAGCGACTGGTCCAGTGCATTCTGAAATGCATCAATGGCGCCTTCATAGTCACCCTCCTGCATACAGTTGATGCCTATCTGCCGATATGCATCTTTATTATTCTGTGTCTCATCCTCCTCACAGCCGGCCAACAGTAGTCCTGTGGCAAGTACAACTGCCATATATTTTATTTTCTTCATAATTGCCTCGCTTTCATCCGCTTTAGTATAGCAAATTAAGGCTCTTCTTTCAACCTCGCCCCGGCTTGTTTTTCTTCGTTTCCTGTGATACACTGCAAGAAAAATCATGAGTTATTCTCATGCATATAGTTAGGCGATTGCGAATCGGAACAGAAAGGATTCCGGCAAAAAAATTTTGCGGCATTCCAAGGGAATCTGATTTTCTTTGATGTGAAATGCCAACCGTTCTTAGTGGTTTATTTTTCTTGATTATAAACTGTCTTTTCACTTGCTTTGACAGAATCGGGGCACTGTCCATCAAGGGCGGATGCCACATAATGTCTGCAAGGGGCACTGGGAATTTCGGCATACTTTTTCTTTCATCTGGCAACCGGCACAAATTCACATCCATGTTCAATTGTGCCTCGCTGGTACATCCCTGTACCAGCGTTGCCTGCTGCCAGATGAA
The DNA here is from genome assembly GCF_020687575.1 of Roseburia sp. CLA-AA-H209. Taxonomy (NCBI): domain Bacteria; kingdom Bacillati; phylum Bacillota; class Clostridia; order Lachnospirales; family Lachnospiraceae; genus Roseburia; species Roseburia sp. CLA-AA-H209. The sequence continues at coordinate 17,562 of NZ_JAJEQU010000009.1, read as the reverse complement.
ATTCCGGGTGCCCCTAACAGCCCTTATCAGGCATCAGTACTTTGACGGACAGTGTCCCGATTCTGCTCAAACATGGAAAAGACTGTTTTTATCGTAAAAAGAAAAACGAACCACTTAGAACGGTGGTATTTCATCATCCGAAAAACAGTCTCTTGGAATACCGCAAAACTTCTTTACCGGCAGCTCCTGTCCCCTTTCGCAATCGCCTAACCAGAATCAGATAAGAAAAGAGGTTTTACTATGTCAGAAAACGAAGCAAAAGAAACCATGCAGGACTTTGAAGCAGAGCTTGAGGCTTCCTTCCGGAAAATCAACGAAGGAGACATCTTAACCGGAACCGTTATCTCTGTGGATGAAGACGCCATCACATTGGACTTAAAGTATTATGCCCCGGGAATCATCAAAGCAGATGAAGTCAGCAACGACCCATCCTTTGTCATTGACGAACACATTCATCCGGGAGATATCTTAGAAGCAACGGTCATCCGCCGGGATGATGGAGGAGGCAACATTTTACTTTCCATGAAAGAAGCCAACGAAGTGCTTGCCTGGGATAAGTTAAAAGAGCTGTTGGAAAACGAAACCGTTGTTACCGTAAAGGTCAGTGAAGCGGTAAAAGCCGGTGTGGTTGCATACCTTTATGGCATTCGCGGATTTATTCCGGCTTCACAGATTACCACAGCCTATGTAGAAGATACCGAAAGCTATGTTGGCAAAGAATTAGAAGTCCGTGTCATTACTGTAGACGAGGAAGATGACCGTCTGGTGCTCTCCGGTAAATCCGTTGCTCTTGAAAAAGAAACAGAAGAAAGAAATCATAAGATTGCCATGCTTGTTCCAGGAAGTATCGTAGAAGGAACGGTAGAAAGTCTGATGCCATATGGTGCATTTATCAACCTTGGGGACGGACTTACGGGACTTGTCCACATTTCCCAGATTTGTGAACGCCGTATCAACAAGCCTTCCGAAGTATTAAAGGAAGGACAGCATGTAAAAGCCAAGCTTTTAAATACCAACGACGGCAAAATCAGCTTAAGCATGCGTGCATTGGAAGAAGAAATGGTAGATACTTCTGTAGAAGAAAAAGAAGACTTATCCGCCTACACCTCTGATGAAAGTGCTTCTACCAGCCTTGGCGCACTGTTAAAGGGATTGAAGCTCTAAGTCGTATTTCATAAAACGCAACAAGGGACAGATATTTCTATCTGTCCCTCATTGTTTTTAAAGGTTGGAGAATACTTTTATCAAAATTTAGTCTAATTTCCAAATATCTTTGTTGTACTGCTCAATTGTACGGTCCGATGAGAAGAAGCCGGCTTTGCTGATGTTTGTCAGCATCATTTTTGCCCATGCTTTTCTATCTTCATAATCTGCAAGCATTTCATCTTTCTTTGCACGATAAGATTCGAAATCCGGAAGAGTCATGAACCAGTCTTTATTGATTAACTCATTGAAAAGTCTCTCTAAGTTCTCTGCATTTCCGATTGCTTTCATTTCATCACTTACGATGAAGTCGATTGCACGTTTGATATCTGCATCATTATCATAATACTTGCGTGATACATAATCAGCTTTTGCGTAATGCTCAATTACTTCGTCAGAAGACTCTCCGAAGATGTAGATGTTATCATCTCCTACTAACTGATGCATTTCTACGTTTGCTCCGTCCATGGTTCCGATTGCTACTGCACCATTTAACATGAACTTCATGTTAGATGTTCCGGATGCCTCTTTAGAAGCTAAGGAAATCTGCTCATGGATATCTGCTGCCGGGATTAATTTCTCAGCTAAAGTAACATTGTAGTTCTCTACCATAACAACCTGTAAGTACGGACTTACTTCCGGGTCATTTGCAATTAACTGCTGTAAGCAGAGAATTAAATGGATAATGTCTTTTGCAATGATGTAAGCCGGAGCTGCCTTTGCACCAAAGATTGCAGTAATCTTTCTTGCCGGTTTCTTTCCTGCTTTGATTTCAAAATATTTGTTAATTACATAGAGTGCATTCATCTGCTGTCTCTTGTACTCATGTAATCTCTTAATCTGGATATCAAATACTGAGTTCTCATCTAAGTCGATGTTCTGTGTTGCCTTTAAGTAGTTCTTAAGAACAACTTTGTTCTCAGTCTTGATTGCAAGTAATTTATCTAATACTGCATCATCATTTACGAACTGTCCTAATTTTTCCAGTTCCATTGCATCTTTCTTGAATCCTGGTCCAATCAGTTCTTCGATTAAGGATGTTAATCCCTTATCACAGTGTAATAACCAACGACGGAATGTGATACCGTTTGTCTTGTTATTGAACTTCTCAGGATAAATCTTGTAGAAGTTATTTAACTCAGAATCTTTTAAGATTTCTGTATGAAGGTATGCAACACCATTTACGCTGAATCCGTAGTGGATATCCATATGAGCCATGTGTACACGTTTTTCATCATCAATGATGTATACAGACTTGTCATCATATTTAGCAACTACACGGTTGTTTAATTCGTAGATGATTGGCATTAACTGTGGAACAACTTTCTCTAAGAAAGAGATTGGCCATTTCTCTAATGCTTCTGCTAAGATGGTGTGATTGGTATATGCACAACACTTGGAAACGATTGCAATAGCCTCGTCCATGCCGATTCCTCTTTCCATTAACAGACGAATCATCTCCGGGATTACCATAGATGGATGGGTATCATTAATCTGGATTACTGCATAATCAGCAAGATCATGTAAGTTACATCCTCTTTCTACCGCCTCATCTAAGATTAACTGTGCAGCGTTGCTTACCATGAAGTACTGCTGGTAAACACGAAGGAGACGTCCCTTGTCATCACTGTCATCCGGATATAAGAATAATGTCAGGTTTTTCTTGATATCCTCTTTGTCAAAGTCAATTCCATCCCCAACGATGCTCTCATCTACTGTTTCGATATCGAATAAATGAAGCTTGTTGGTTGTGTTTTCATATCCGGTAACATCAATATCATATAATTTTGAAGTTACATTAAATCCACCAAACTGTACCTGATAGCTCTTATCTGTCTTTGTCAGCCAGCTTTCATCCTGAATCCAAGGATTCTTGGTTTCTTTCTGAAGGTTGTTTTCAAATACCTGTTTGAATAATCCGTAATGATAGTTAAGTCCAACTCCATCACCGTTTAATCCTAATGTTGCAATAGAATCAAGGAAGCATGCTGCAAGTCTTCCAAGACCACCGTTACCAAGTGATGGTTCCGGCTCAACCTCTTCAATTGCACAGATGTCTTTGCCATTTGCTGCAAGTACATCTCTCACTTCATCATATACACCTAAATTAATCAGGTTGTTGGAGAGAAGTTTTCCAATTAAGAACTCTGCGGAAATATAATATAATTTTTTCTTTCCGTTGTGGTTTTCTTTCTTCTCAGCCATTGCTTTTGTCATCTCTAATAATGCGAAGTATAATTCTTCATTAGAGCAATCAGCAATTCCCTTGTTATATTTCTTTGTTACGATTTCCTGTAAATTCATTTTTGACCCTCCGTAAAATTTGAATTCAGTTCGTTCTCTTATGTATGCATTATCTAACATTTCTTTTACATTTTCTTGTAATATACCGGTCAAAAGTGGTACAATACTATCATATTTCGGTGATTTTAGAAAAAATCACTTTTTTGTACATTTTGACGAAAGGCGTTTCCCATGAATATTCTCGAATATGAAAATTACCAGGAAAAGAAATCACATGGTTCAGAAAGTTTCCCATATATCACCTATCCCTGTTCAATTCCCTTAGATTTTGAGCGGGTGCCTGCCCACTGGCATGATGAAACGGAAATTATCTACATCAAAAAAGGCTGCGGACTGATTACCGTAGATTTGGAAGAATATCCGGTTCAGGAAGGAAGTATTCTTCTGATTCTTCCGGGACAGGTTCATTCCATTGAACAGTATCTCGATTACAAAATGGAATATATTAATATTATTTTTAAACTGGAAATGCTCCTTGCCAAACAGACAGACATCTGTAACAGCCGCTACTTTACACCGCTTTTAGACGGCACACTGCGGCTTACCACACATTTTACACCGGGTATGCCATTCTATAACGAGGTTGCCGGCTGTATCAATGCTGCGGATGAAGTCTGCAGGACCAATCCCCCGGCCTTCCAGCTTGTGATTAAAGGACAGCTTTTCCTGCTCTTTTCCATTCTGATTTCTAACTGCTGCGAAACAAGTGCCTCCCGCAAGAACCAGAAATCCCTGGAAAAGATGAAACGCATCATTAAATATATTGAGACAAATTATGCCAGTAAAATTTCCATTGAAGAAATGGCAGATGCGCTGGACTTAAGCCAGTCTCATTTTATGAAGTTTTTCAAAAATACCATGGGAACTACTTTTACAGAATATTTAAATGATTACCGGCTGACCATGGCCAGCCGGCTGCTTATTTCGTCTGAAGCTTCTATATTAGACATTGCCGCTGAAGTAGGCTTTGACAACCTCTCTTACTTCAACCGGCTGTTTAAGAAACGCTTTTATGTTACACCCCGTGAGTACCGGAAGCGTTTTGCAGGATAAGTTCTTTTACTTTTTTCATATCCATTGCAGGCAGGTAATAGGTACTGTCCGGCTTTTTGTCATCTTTTGGAGAAATATTCGAATGAATGTAAAAAGTGTCAAGACCTGCCTCTTTGGCCCCGTTGATGTCACAACGTACATCATTTCCTATCATCAGTGTTTTCTTCACATCCAGATGATACTTTTCTATCAGTTGTTCAAAAAAACGGATGTCCGGTTTCTTGGTTCCATAATCGGATGAAATTAAAATATCGTCAAAATATTTTGTAATATCCAAATAATTCATCTCATATTCCGTAAAGATTCTCTGGGCATTGGATAAAAGATATACCTTTTTACCACATTTTTTCAATGCTTTTAATAATTCTCTTACGCCATCATAAATCCGCACATACTCCATGGTCAGTACCCGGAAGAACTGTCCGGTATGAACTGCCAGCGCATCATCAGCCTTTATCCCCTTCTTCGCATAAAGCTCTTTGAATACTTCTTCAATACGAATCTCCGGAAATGCCTCATGGGCATAGTGCGGCTCCTTTTCCAACTCTCCCTTTAAATCTGTCTCTTTGCTTTGAATCAATGCCAGATAAGATTCCTGTAATTCCTGCGGGTCATATAAAGCTCCATAAAATCCGTAAAACAGACTCAGTTTTTCCCATACCCTAGCATCATTTTCCTCTGTATGGATATCTACCAGTGTTCCATACAGATCAAACACATAATTGTCGTACATATTACCTTCCATTTCCTGCTTTTATTTAAACATCTTTGTCTTAGCAAAGATTAATGCAACAATAAGACTGCATACCACTGCAATTAATACGATAATAACAAATCCATAAGGACTCTCTGCGAACGGCATTCCCTTTGCAGCTACATTCATGCCATACGCTGAGAATATCATAGTCGGAACAGAAAGTACAGCTGTTATTATGGCAAGCACCTTCATTACCACATTCAGATTGTTGGAAATAACTGATGCAAAAGCATCCATCATTCCGCTCAAAATGCCGCTGTAAATATTTGCCATCTCAATTGCCTGCTTGTTTTCAACAATAACATCCTCAAGAAGTTCTTCATCTTCCTGATATTTTTTAATATTGTCATTTTTAAATAATTTTTCCAGTACCACCTCATTGGAGCGGAGTGCTGTCGTAAAGTAAACCAGACTCTTTTCCAGTTTCAAAAGCTCGATTAACTCCCGGTTCTGTGTGGACTTGTGCAGCTTGTTTTCCACAATTTCACTCTGGCGGTCAATACTTCTTAAGTACTGTAAGAAAAGAGAGGATGTCCGGTACAAAATCTGAAGCACAAAGCGGGAACGCATGGCAGGATTAAAATCTCGCACCGTGCCATTGGCAAATGCTTCTAATATTGGAGTCTTCTCAAGACTTACTGTAATGACTGCTTTTTTTACCACAAAAATAGAAAGTGGAATGGTATCATAAAGTTCCTTATCATTATGGGTTTCAATATTCGGGATATTAACCAATACCATAGTATAATTCTCATCTGTTTCAATACGCGAGCGCTCGTCCGTATCCAGTGCGGAACGCATGGCATCTGCATCAATTCCATACTGATTTACCATTGCTGCGACTTCTACCTCTGTTGGATTTACAAGGGAAATCCAGCAATCCTCCCCTGGTGATTCAATTTCGGTGATACGGTTCTGTTCACTGCAATAGTACTTAATCATCTTTCCACTTCCTTTCTCTTCATTTCCTGTAAAAAAAATCCCCATCAAAGCCGGAACACTTTGACAAGGGAATCTCGCTTAATCCTTTTTTAGTATATTTCCACCCCCTTTGTTTGTCAACCCTGACTCATGTATTTTCTCATCTGCAGTAATATTTTCTTCTCCATGCGGCTGACCTGTACCTGACTGGTGCCAAGCTTTGCAGCAATCTGGCTTTGCGTGGCATTTTCAAAATAACGCATCTTAATCAGCTGCTGCTCCCTTCCGGATAACTGTTGCAGCAATTCTTCTATCAGAAGCTTATTTTCCAGTTCTTCCTGCGCATTCTTCTTATCCTTTAACCGGTCCAATAGATAGATTTCACTGCCATCCGACTGATAGACGCTCTGGTAAATGGATTCTACTTCTCCATTGGCTTCCACTGCAAGGACAATCTCTTCCTCCGAAAGCCCGGTTTTTTCTGCCAGTTCCTTTAACTCCGGCTCCCTTCCAAGCATGTCTGTCAGTTCCTTTCTTGCATTGCTGATAAGATAGCCTTTTTCTTTCATGCTCCTGCTGACCTTCACCATGCCATCATCCCTTAGGAAGCGGCGGATTTCTCCCATAATCACCGGCACTGCATAAGTGGAAAAGCATACCTCATAACTTACATCAAATTTATCCACTGCCTTCATCAGTCCAATGCATCCGATCTGAAACAGTTCTTCTTTATCATGTCCTCTTCCTAAAAATCTTTGTACCACACTCCAGACCAGCCCCTGATTTCCAAGCACCAGCGTATCTCTTGCCTGCTTATCCCCTTTGTGTGCCCGTTTGATATAAGCAATTGTCTGTTCCATTCTCCACTTAACTTTCCCGCACCAGATTTTTTTTCATTTTTATAACAGTTCCTTCTCCGACCTTTGACCGTACTTCTACTTCATCCATGAAAGCCTCCATAAAAGAAAAGCCCATACCGGACCGCTCCAGCTCCGGCCTTGTCGTAAAAAACGGCTCCTTTGCCCGTTCAATATCCGCAATTCCCTTCCCGCTGTCTTTTACGGTAATATGTACGGTACTTCCGGAAAGACAGCACTGCATCACTACCGTTCCTTCCTTTTCTTCATAGCCATGGATAATGGCATTGGTTACTGCCTCCGATACCGCAGTTTTAATATCCTCTAACTCATCCAGTGTGGGATTCATCCGGGCGCAAAATGCTGCTACCGCTACTCTGGCAAATCCTTCATTTACGGATAATGCCTCAAATTCCAGTTTCATCTCATTTCTTCTTTCCATATTTACAGCCTCCATTTTCATACCTACTTCTTCTCCCCTTCTTTCATCTGAACCAGTTTATGCAGACCTGATACCACAAAAATTTTCCGGATCCGCTCATTCATATTCTCTGCCACCACTTTTCCGCCGCTGTAATTCATGTTCCGGCACCTTCCGATTACCACGCCAATCCCTGAGCTGTCCATAAATTCTGTACCGGCAAAATCAAAAACCAGTTTGTTAACCCGGTAAGAATCAATCAGTAAATCTGCCTCTGCCCGCAGCTGTGTGGCGCAATGATGATCCAACTCCTTTGGTACCCGGATGGTAAGACATCCATTTTCTAATTCATACTTAAATTCCATTCTTCTATCCTCCATATACATTACGTAAAAAGAATGTGCCCTGGCACATTCTCGCGCCTGCGGCGGTCGCTTGCGACATCTACCTTATACGCCGCAGTGTGCATCCTCGCGGTGCGTTTTGTAGTTTACAGAAAAGCAATTTCCTGTAAACTACAAAAGACGCCCGGCAATCTGCCTGACGTCTTTTGTAAACTGTTTTTCTTTATTCTGTTACTGTTCTGCATTCTGTAATTCTTCCAGATAGCGGGAAGAATTGGCTGCACGTTCCGTATTCGGATAACCATCAATCACTTTCTGATAGTATTCAATGGCTTTTTCATTCTCGCCCAGATTCCGGTAGGTCTGTGCCAGATAATAAATCGCATTGCCATCCTGGTATGCCTCATCCATCTCTACTACTTTTTCAAATCCGGTCTTCGCTTCTTCATAGTTATAATTACTGTATGCCTGATAACTGTCTGCATAAGTCACCTGAAGATACTGGTCATTTACAGTTGCGTTGATATTCTGATAAATTTCCTTTGCGGTATCGGAAAGGTTTTCTTCCTTCACACCGGAAAGTGCATCTCCTGCTGCTGTAATATCTCCCTCCTGGAAGGATTTATATGCTGAAAGCAGCTGGTCATAGCTGCTAATCTTATTGGAAGTCTCCTCGGAATCGCTTTTTGCAGAAGACACCTGCTGGTTCAGGTCATCAATCTGATTTTCCAGATTGGTAATCTGCTGATTCTTCGTGGTTATGGTATCATTTGCCTGAACCACTGATGTATTGGCATCACTCTTTGCCTTCTGCTTTACACTTGGCACTACAAGGAAACAGGTGACTGCAACACCAATTGCCACCCCAAGCAAAATGGTCAGTATTGTGGCAAAACCTGAAGTATCTTTGAATTTTGTCGGCTGGATAATGAGGTCATTTCCACTCTTATAGGAAATAAGGTCATCTTCTTTCTTTTTCTTCTTACCGCTGTTGGCACTGCGCAGCATCTGATTGGTCTCTTTCATGTAACGCAGTGTAATCGTATTGCTGGAATCAATTTTCATAGCTGCCCGCAATGACTTCTTTGCCTGCTCGAATTTATTCTCTTTCATGTACAAAAGAGCCAGCAGCTGATGTCCCTTTACCAGTTTCGGGTTTAAGGACAATACCTTCTTCAACTGGATAATTGCAAGATCTGTACTATTCTGTCTGCAATATAACAATGCCTGATTGTATTTCTTAATGGTCTGATTTACCGTTTCTAACTGTGCCGGATTCTTCTGCACAGCGTCCAGATAACGTCCTGCATCATTATCCTTTGGCTGAAGGCTCTTACTAATCACCCATTCACCCATGGCAGATACCGCCTCACCGGTCTCAAAAAGTACCAGTCCCAGGAGATTTCTTGCCTGAATGTTCGTCTTATCAAACCGAAGACTCTTCTTAAGACTTTCAATCGCTCCGGATAAATCACGGACATTGCTTCGCTCTAATCCCTGATTATAATAATAATTAGAGGTCATCACAATTTTCTTATATACTTTTACGTCAATTCCACAGTTCGGACAACGGTTGTCCCCTGTCAGATCTGCTCCGCAATTATAACATTTCATACTTTACCTCACTTAACGAATTCTACTGTCGTCTTGCTTCTTTCATCATTTCTCTTAAAATGTCTGTCATATCCGTTAAGTCCTGATTGTAAATAGCTTCCTCTGCCTCTTCTACTTCCAGGCTTGGTTTGAATTTCTTTAATTCTTCTTCAAAATCTATCATGCTTCATTTCCTCCTGCTATCTTTTCCAATTCTCCAATCAAATACAGGGAACCCGCACAGAATACCATCTGGTTGTCCTTCCTGTATTCCTTTACATATCTGTATGCCTGTGCACAGTCTTCTATTACTACTGTTTCCCGGTCGTTTGCCATAAATTCATCCTGCAATTTCAATGGGTCTATTCCACGGCTGTCCGGGATGCGGGTCAGCACAATACTATCCCACGCAACTTCCTGACACAGTACTTTTACTGCTTCTTTATGATTCTTCTCTTCCATCATGGAAAAAAGAAGAACTGGCTTTTCTTCCGCAATCTTCTGCACATTTTTCACAAAGTGGGCAATACCATCTGCATTATGTGCTCCGTCAAAATAGATAAATGGCTCTGCCTGCTGCATTCTGCCCATCCATCTGGTATGTTCCATTGCAGAGATAATCTCTGCTTTTCCAATTCCGGTTTCCACCTGAAGGACAGATAACGCCCGATATGCCAGTGACGCATTCATCATCTGATATTCTGCCGGAAACGGGATTTTCAAATCAACAACATCATACCCATTGGTATAACAAAAATCAATAGTTTTCCCGGTTATTTTATGAATTTTAAGACTTTCTAAAGAAATACAGTAATAAGGTGCTCTTTTTGCCCTTGCAGTCTGCCTTATCACTTCTGCCGCTGTTTCATTACTTCCATCAAAGATAACAGGAACGCCTTCTTTGATAATCCCTGCCTTTTCTCCTGCAATTGCTTCAATGGAATCTCCTAAAATCTGTGTATGCTCGAGACTGATAGATGTAATAATCGTAAGCAACGGTTCCTCAAATACATTCGTTGCATCTAACCTTCCGCCAAGTCCGGTCTCTAAAATAAGATAATGTACTTTCCGCTTCTGAAAAAGATACATGCCCATGGCAAAAAGATATTCAAAAAATGCTGGATGCGGCAGTCCTTCTGCTTCCATCTGCTCTACCACCTTCTGCACTGCCTCAAAGCTTTCTACAAATTCTTCCTGACTGCACTTTTCGCCATTGATTACGAAACGTTCTTCCATGCATACAAGGTGCGGAGAAGTAAAGAGTCCCACTTCACATCCATGTTCCACCAGCACCTGATTGATAAATGCACAGACACTTCCTTTGCCATTGCTTCCTGCCACATGGATGATTTCAAACTGATGCTCTCTGATAGAAAGCCTCTGCAGCATTTCTTTCGTATGCTCTAAACTGTTTTTCTTTGTGAACTTTGGTATTTCATATATATAATTGCAAATCTCTTCATAAGTCATTTTTGTCACCACTTTTCTAAGTATAATATAGTGGGAAATTTTTTCAAGAGGTTATCCTGTTTCCATAAAAAGTTTTCGCCGCAGAAACTGCGGCGAATCGACAATACCTGTCTTTTAACTTTTGTAACTATTTCATCTGAGCCAGACGCTCCTGTACGGTAGCCATCATCTGCTCATATTTTGCAAGCTTATCTTTCTCTTCCTGAATCTTTGCAGCAGGTGCCTTGCTTACAAACTTCTCATTATTTAACATGCCGTGGGAGCGGGCAAGTTCTTTCTTAAGACGCTCTTCTTCTTTCAAAAGACGCTCTTTTTCTTTTTCCATATCTACCAAGTCTTCCAACGGCATGTATACAACAGCTCCCGGAATAACTACGGATACTGCATCTTCTCCGATTCCTGCCTTATCGGACTGGACATCAATCTCGCTGGCACTGATAAGATTCTGGTATGTTTTCTTCATGCTCTCGAAGGTCTCACAAAGTGCTTTGTCTTCAGATACAATAAATACCTTTGCCTTTCTGGATGGTGGAACATCCATCTCTGTTCTTAAGTTACGGATGCCTTTTACCAGCTCTTTTACATGAGCAAGCATCTCTTCTTCTGCCGAGAAATTCCACTCTTCTTTGTAAACCGGCCAGTCAGCCAGCATAATGGTCTCTTCCTGCGGATTTAAGGTACAGTAGATTTCTTCTGTGATAAATGGCATATACGGATGTAATAATTTTAATGCCTGTCCTAATACAGTACGAAGTGTCCAAAGTGCACTGTTGGCAGCCCTGGCATCCTCGTCTTTCTTATAAGTACGAACTTTGGCAATCTCGATATACCAGTCACAGAATTCATCCCAGATAAAGTCATATACTTTCTGTACTGCAATACCAAGTTCGAATTTATCCATATTTTCTGTTACATCTTTGGTCAATGTATTAACTGCTGAAAGAATCCATTTATCTTCCGGTGCCAGGTCAGAAATTGCAGGCTTTGTTACTTCCATACCCTCTAAGTTCATCATAATGAAACGGGATGCATTCCACACTTTATTGGCAAAGTTACGGGATGCTTCTACACGTTCCCAGTAGAAACGCATATCATTTCCCGGTGCATTTCCGGTAATCAGTGTCAGTCTCAAGGCATCTGCACCATATTTATCAATAACCTCTAACGGGTCAATTCCATTTCCAAGAGATTTACTCATCTTACGGCCCTGGGAATCACGAACCAGTCCGTGGAATAATACAGTATGGAATGGTGCTTTGCCCATCTGCTCATATCCTGAGAAAATCATACGGATTACCCAGAAGAAAATAATATCGTATCCGGTTACTAATACATCATTCGGATAGAAATAATCTAAGTCTTCTGTTTTCTCCGGCCAGCCTAAGGTTGAGAATGGCCATAATGCAGAAGAGAACCAGGTATCCAGAGTATCCGGATCCTGTGTCATATGGGTGCAGCCGCACTTCGGACATTTCTCCGGTGCGTTCTTAGATACTACCATTTCTCCGCATTCATCACAGTAATATGCAGGAATACGATGTCCCCACCAGAGCTGTCTGGAAATACACCAGTCACGGATATTATCCGTCCAGTTGAAGTAGGTTTTCTCCATACGTTTTGGAAGGAGCTTGATTTCTCCATTCTTTACACCTTCTACTGCCGGTTTGATTAAATCATCCATTTTTACAAACCACTGCTGTTTAATCATTGGCTCTACGGTTGTGCCACAGCGGTCATGGGTTCCTACGTTATGGGAATGCGGAACAACTTTTACCAAAAGTCCTTCCTTCTCTAAATCCTCTACCAGTGCTTTCCGACATTCGTATCTGTCCATGCCCGCATATTTGCCGGCTTTGCTGTTCATGGTTGCATCATCATTGATAACAACGATTTCTTCCAGATTATGACGTTTTCCAACTTCAAAGTCGTTCGGGTCATGAGCCGGTGTAATCTTTACACATCCGGTTCCAAATTCTTTATCTACATAGGAGTCTGCAATAACCGGAATCTCACGGTCTGTCATCGGAAGCTTTAACATTTTTCCGATAATATCCTGATAACGTTCATCATCCGGATTTACTGCTACTGCAGTATCACCAAATAAAGTCTCCGGACGGGTGGTTGCGATTTCTACGAATCTTCCCGCTTCTCCTACTACCGGATAATTGATATGCCAGAAGAAGCCATCCTGTTCTTCATGTTCTACCTCGGCATCGGAAATAGATGTCTTGCAGACAGGACACCAGTTTACAATACGGGAGCCTTTATAAATAAGACCTTTTTCATATAATTTTATAAATACTTCAAGAACTGCATCAGAGCATCCTTTATCCATGGTAAAACGTTCTCTACTCCAGTCTGCGGAAGAACCCATTTTCTTTAACTGGTTGATGATGCGGCTGCCATACTCATCCTTCCACTCCCAGCATTTTTCTAAGAAGCCTTCTCTTCCGAGGTCATTCTTGTCAATTCCCTGCTTCTTTAAGGAATCAATAACCTTTACCTCTGTTGCAATGGCTGCATGGTCTGTTCCCGGCTGCCATAATGCATTATATCCCTGCATTCTCTTGTAACGGATTAATATATCCTGCATGGTATTATCCAATGCATGTCCCATATGAAGCTGTCCGGTAATATTTGGCGGCGGCATTACAATGGTAAACGGTTTCTTGCTGCGGTCAGCCTGTGCATGGAAATATCCATTGTTTTCCCATTTCTTATAAAGTCGGTCTTCAATCCCTTTTGGGTCGTAGGTTTTTGCAAGTTCTTTGCTCATAATTGTTCTCCTTTTTCTAAATTGGACGTTTCGTAATTTGTAAAAGTGCTATCTTTATTAGTAGACATTTCAGTTATCTGAAAGGTATGGGACTTTTGATAGGAAATACTGCTGTTCTAAAGGCACATGTTTTTCTTTTTGCTATAAAGGCTGTCTTTCCAATATTTGACAAGCCAGCTTCACTGTTCGCCAATACGCGGATGCTATTTTAGTTTCCTATAAGCTGTCTACAAGCACTGTCCCGCATCCGCCTCTGTCGGACAGTACCGCCGTCCTGTCAAAGTAACGGAAAGACAGCCTGCAAGCAAGAAAAACATGTACCTTAGAGCAGCTAGTATTTCCTATCAGATAAAGTCCTACATCTTTCAGATAACTGAAATGCCTCAAATAAATATTCTATCTTCCACAAATACTATACTCATGCAGAAACAAAGAATGTGCCTTGGCACATTCTCGCGCCTGCGGCGGTCGCTTGCGACATCTACCTTATACGCCGCAGTGCGCATCCTCGCGGAGCGTTTTTTACTTTACAGGAAAGCAATTTCCTGTAAAATAAAAAGCCCTCCCTATCCAGCTGGATAAGAAGGGCGAATCAGCGCGGTACCACCTTCGTTATGCATAGTATCTATGCATATCTCTTCTCCGTAACGTGGAGTGTCGGGAAAACTTATGCCTTGTTGAAATTCTTTATATGATTCCGGTTACAGGCTTTCTGGGTCTTCCGGTTCAAAAGCTACCTTCCATCTGTCGTATTCAGACGACCTTCCAGCCGATGAGCCGTCCTCTCTTAGAACCGTACCGATGTACTTCTCTTTCTCATTACCTTTATCTCTAGGCTTTATATTAAATTTGCCAGGCACTTTTGTCAAGGGTGAGTTTTATAAAGTATACTTTCCCAACAACTCTTTTGCCCACTCTTCACTTATCTGTAACTCTTCCTGCAATAACGCCAAAATCTCTTCCTCTGATTTTCCGAATTTGCGACCAAGTCTTATGATTTCCTGTGTCTGACCTTCTCTTCTGATTCTCGCTTCTCGCTCAAAACTCTTCATATATGCAAGACCTACCTCTCCATCCCGCTTTACTGCAGTTACCATCCGATGAAGCTTTTTCAGGCTTTCGGTGGAAGCATTCTCTATGGACGAATGCTCCATGTAATGCAGCAGCTGCTTTAATTCTTCCGGTGGGTTTCCTTCTTTTCCTCTTGTATACAAGAATATGGTCTTTGCACCATCCTCATACTCTAATTCCGGCACTTCTACACAGCTATTCTTAATGGTATATACCATTCGGTTCTCACTAAAAGGGTCATAGGTTGTGATAAAAATCACAATTACATTTCGAAGCTTTCCATATTCTTCGCCTGCCGGCAAATTTCCTGCATCGATCTTTGCATGATAAAAACGTGCTCTACGGGGAAGTGCTGCGAGATCTCCCTTTCCGTCATTCTGGTCCGGCTCAATATCAAAAATTTCTCCATTCTCTTCATCCAGATATACGTCCAGCCGGATACCATGGGCTTCTGTATTTTCTCCACCGAAGAATCGTTGCGGCACCACTGTAAGCTTTCCAATCGGACGGTGCAGAATACATTCCAAAATATACCTTGCTGACTGTTCCCCATAAACTTTGTGGCTGGTCAGGCTGTTTACCAGAAAGTCATCCACCAGATTCAGTTCTTCTAAAGTTTTCATTTTTCCTCCTTTTCCCATAGCACATAGAAAAGCAGGATTGCATACACTATTTCTTCCTCTGATGTTCCGTCCATTCAATGCACTATGCGTTTGTTAATTGTAATTAGAATTTGAAAGCATAGAATTCATTGAATTGTTACCAGAAATTTAGATTGGCTTTTGCCATTCGAAAAATAGAATATATGCTTTGTGCTGATTGTAACAAATAAAAAGGGAGAATACAAGCAGAATTTTTATTCTTCAAATTCTCTTCAAAATTCTTTATAATTCCTTTCGAAATGCCATAAAAATCCATTCTCATTGCCTGTATCCTATGTTATAATAAATGAAAACGAGAAAAATTTATACTGTAATGACAAAGGGAGAGTTTTTATGTCTATGCTAAATTTAAAAGAACTGGATTCTATACATTTAAGCGTTCTAGCTGAAATTGGCAACATCGGTTCCGGTAATGCTGCTACTGCACTGGCAGGTCTCTTAAATACACCGGTAGATATTGAAGTGCCAAATATCTGCCTGATGGATTATACCAAAGCTGCAGATTATCTTGGTGGGGCAGATAAAACTGCTATTGGTATGACTGTAAATGTAAAAGGTGATATGAATGGTGTTATGCTTCAGATTGTGGAGAAAGAATTTACCAGCCGGCTTATCAACACCTTTTATGAAAAAAATGTCGATTCCATTGATTCACTGGATGATATGGATTTATCCGTATTGCGCGAAATGGCAAACATCACAACTGCTGCTTATGTAAATTCTATTGCAAAAATGACAAATACCTTTATTGATATTGAACCACCGCAGAACCATCTTGGTACCATTGGTGAAATTCTGGCTGTCCCGGAAAAAGAATTTACAAAACTGGATTATCAGGTTCTCTTTATTGATGAACGGTTAAGTTTTGCCCATACCCAGATTAAAAGTGCCATGATTCTGATTCTTGAAATAGACTCTATGAAAGTGCTTTTTGAAGGACTTGGTATCGATTTATAACATTGTAAAAGACAAAAAAGAACGTTCCCGTCTGGAATAATTTCCATTCAGGAACGTTCTTTTTCTTTACTCTTCTTCTTTGTCCTCATCTGCAATTGCCGCTGCTGCCCCGGATACTGCGGCTACTACCGCTATTACAGCTACAATTATTACAAATAAGATTAAAATTCCAAGGAAAATCAGAAGTCCACCCTCTGTCATCTTATTACCTCCTCCTTGTGCCAGATATCTATAGTATACTACGATTCTGTATTATCGTCTATAAATTCTATCATATGACGAATATCCTGCATCTCGCAGTCCATTTCTGTAATTACATCTGCAACATGCTTTAATTTATCTGCTATTTCTTCTGAATTATTAATATGTTTCTTATAGCGAAGCTTGTGCTCAAGACTCGCCCAGAAATCCATGGCAATGGTCCGGAGCTGCACCTCCACTTTCATATGGCGCTTCTCGTTCGATAAAAATATCGGCACATCTACAATCAGATGCAGACTACGGTATCCGTTATCCTTCGGATGTGCAATATAATCTTTCTTCTCTACCAGAATGATATCATCCTGCTGCAGCAGCAAATCTGCCATAGTATAAATATCTTCCTGAAAAGAACAGATGACACGCACTCCCGCAATATCAAACATATTCTCCTCAATTGCTTTCATGGAAAATCCAATGTTCTTCCGTTTGATTTTTTCAATAATACTTACCGGTTTCTTCAGTCTTGTTTTTATGGACTCAATCGGATTCCTGTTATATTGTGTGGAAAACTGCTCATTTAATACCTTAAACTTTGTTTCCACTTCCATCATGGCACACCGGTAATACATCATCAAATCCCCAAAGGGTTTCATCTCACTTAAAAAATCCTCCGGATGTGCCTCGTCTTTTATTCTGCTAAAATCTAATGGATTCATCTTTTACTTTCCTCATAAGTTTATTTTTCTTACTTTTCTATCATATCAGAAAATACCCGAAACAACTATTAATTTTTTCTAAAGTTATCGCAGTGCTCACCAAAGTCTAGCAGAAAAGAAGTTCGCTCAAGCAAACTTGGCTCTTTCTTTTCTGCTAGACTTTTTCTCGCTACTTGCGTAACAAAGAATGTGCCTTGGCACATTCTCGCGCCTGCGGCGGTCGCTTGCGACATCTACCTTATACGCCGCAGTGTGC
>NZ_JAJEQU010000008.1:0-147464 GCF_020687575.1 Roseburia sp. CLA-AA-H209 | reverse complement strand
ACATCTACCTTATACGCCGCAGTGCGCATCCTCGCGGAGCGTTTTTTACTTTACAGGAAAGCAATTTCCTGTAAAGTGAAGAAGAGGAAGTGGCTTACGCCTCTTCCTCTTCTTCTGTATCTTTTGCCCATCCAAAGGCATATTTTACTGCCTTCTTCCAGCCTTTTAATTTTTTCTGTCTCTCTTCCTCTTCCATCTGTGGATGGA
The DNA here is from genome assembly GCF_020687575.1 of Roseburia sp. CLA-AA-H209. NCBI lineage: Bacteria > Bacillati > Bacillota > Clostridia > Lachnospirales > Lachnospiraceae > Roseburia > Roseburia sp. CLA-AA-H209. The sequence goes on along the minus strand of NZ_JAJEQU010000008.1, from coordinate 147,257 downwards.
ATACCCGCTCTATCTGCTGGTTCTTTATCACATCTTCTTTGGTCTTCCAGTAGTCTACTGCAAGTCCTGCCAGATATGCTGCACCCTTTGCTGTTGTCTCTACACATGCCGGACGATTGACCGGTGCCTGTATCATGTCTGACTGGAACTGCATCAGGAAATTATTAGCACTGGCTCCTCCATCTACATTTAAGGAACGGATTTCGATTCCAGCATCCGCTTCCATGGCAGAGATAACTCCTTCCACCTGATAAGCAATAGATTCCAGAGTTGCCCGGATGATATGATTCTTATTGGTTCCTCTGGTAATTCCTACAATTGTTCCTCTTGCATACTGATCCCAATATGGTGCACCCAGTCCGGTAAATGCCGGAACCACATAACAGCCATGAGTTCCTTTTACTTTGGTCGCCATATACTCTGAATCCGATGCAGAGTCAATGAGACGCATACCATCACGCAGCCACTGGATTGCCGCACCTGCCACAAAGATAGAGCCTTCCAGTGCATAATTTACTTTGCCATCCAGCCCCCAGGCAATGGTGGTGACCAGTCCGTTTTCTGAAAATACCGGACGTTCTCCTGTATTCATCAAAAGGAAACAGCCTGTACCATATGTATTCTTCGCTTCTCCTTCGGAAAAGCAGGTCTGTCCGAACAAAGCTGCCTGCTGATCTCCTGCTGCACCGGCAATCGGTATCGCACTTCCAAAATATGCCGGGTCTGTATAACCATATACACAGCTTGACGGCATCGGCTTTGGCAGCATGCTCTCCGGAATATCAAGCTCTGCCAGAATATCTTTATCCCAGGTTAATGTGTTTATATTAAAAAGCATGGTTCTTGACGCATTGGAATAATCGGTTACATGTGCTTCCCCTTTCGTCAGTTTCCAGATCAGCCAGGTCTCTACCGTTCCAAAGAGCAGCTTTCCTTCTTCCGCTAATTTTCTTGCACCCTTCACATTATCTAAAATCCACTTGATTTTCGTTGCCGAAAAATAGGCATCAATAATCAATCCTGTTTTCTTACGATAGGAATCTTCCAACCCCTTTTTCTTTAACGCATCTGCAATATCAGCGGTCCGGCGGCACTGCCAGACTATCGCATTATAAACCGGCTCTCCGGTCTCTTTGTTCCATACAATTGCTGTCTCTCTCTGGTTGGTGATTCCAATGGCTGCAATATCTGCTGCCGTAGCACCAATCTTAGACATTGCCTCTACTGCTACCCCAAGCTGCGTCGACCATATCTCATTGGCATCATGTTCTACCCATCCTGGATTTGGAAACATCTGACGGAATTCTTTTTGTGCCATACTGCAGATTTCACCGTCTTCATTAAAGAGAATACACCGGTTGCTGGTGGTTCCGGCGTCTAACGCCATAATAAATTTTGACATAAAAATACCCTCCTGAAACTATATTTATACCCTTAGTACAATTATAATTTCCAGAAGGGTTTTTCGCAACTATTTTACACGAATCATCTGAAGAATATCAGCAAGCTTTGCTGCTTTCTCTTCATATGCTGCTTCTGTCATTTCTTCTGTTACAAATCCAAGTTCGCCGTTTACACCTTCTGCTGCAACAAACTCAACTGCTCCGAATGCATTCTTTACTGCTGCTTCGTCTGCTTTGGTACGGACAAAGAAACGGTTGGTTACCATCTTATAATCTGCAAGCTCTAATTTCTCCGGTCTCCATTCCATTGGAAGGTTGGTGTCTTTGAATTTTGCAATTTCAACCATATCAGCCACAACAGCACTGGCGGTTGGAAGTTTTCCTGCTCCACTTCCGTAGAACATTGCATCTCCTAATACATTACCATGTACAAAAATTGCATTAAATACATCATTCACCGGATACAGTGGATGCTCCTGTGGAAGCATACACGGAGATACCATTGCACAATAGCTGTCTCCTACTTTACGGCTGGTTGCCAGTAATTTAATGGCTTTACCCATTGCTTTTGCATATTTGATATCTGTTGCACTGATTTTGGTAATTCCTTCCGTATGAATGTCATTGAAGTCTACCTGTTGTCCGCATACTAAAGAAGTTAAGATTGCAATCTTACGGCATGCATCAAAGCCTTCTACATCGGCAGTCGGATCTTTCTCTGCATATCCTTTATCCTGTGCATCCTTTAATACATCTGCAAATTCAGAACCCTCTACACTCATCTTGGTAAGCATATAGTTGGTCGTTCCATTTAAGATACCGGTAATCTCTTCGATTACATCTGCAGTCAGGCAGGAATTTAATGGGCGGATAATCGGGATACCGCCTCCTACGCTGGCTTCAAACAGGAAATTCACATTTTTCTCTTTGGCAAGTGCAATCAGTTCTGCACCTTTCTCTGCTACTAATGCCTTATTTGAAGTTGTTACATGCTTTCCTGCCTCTAACATGGCACGGACAAAAGTATATGCTGGTTCTACACCGCCCATTGTCTCAACTACCATGCCAATTTCAGGGTCTTCTGCAATTACTTTGTAATCATGCACGATTTTATCCTGAATCGGGTCTCCCGGGAAATCCCGTAAATCCAAAACATATTTTACTTCGATTGCTTCGCCTGCACGTTTTGCAATGCTGTCATGATTAATGTTTAATACTTCTACTACTCCGGAACCAATTGTTCCATATCCCATTACTGCTGCTTTCATTGTTATTTCACTCCCTGGCTAATATTTTCAGATAATGTATTCCATCCTGTCCTTCAATCTTATCTACCATCTGTGACAAATCTCCTGTCTCCGGCAGAATATCAATACTCAGTGTCAGGGATGCAATCCCGTTTACCGGTATGGACTGGTGGATAGTTAATATGTTGGCATGAAACTCTGCCACAATATTCAAGACGGTTGATAATAATCCCGGCGTATCATCCAGCTGGATTACCATCGTAATTGTTCTCCCCTTCGCATTGTCGTGAAATGGAAAAATATCATCTTTATACTTATAAAATGAACTCCGGCTGATATCTACCTGCTCGGCTGCTTCCTGTACAGATGTTACGCGTCCGGATTCTAAAAGACGTTTCGCTTCCACTACTTTCAGCAATACCTCCGGTACAGCCTTCTCTTTCAACACAAAATACTTCGTATTCTCTGCCATATTCCCCTCCGACTGTTTGTGGTACAAACACAACTGTTCTCACCAGAAAGATGATAGCACATATATACAGCCATTACAAGTAAATTTCTCTTTTTTATACAAAAGTACCCATATGGAACCTTTTTCGGATTCCATATGGGTAAATTGACGAATTTTTATATTTGATTTCCTTATCCGAAAGCTCTTAGAATTTACGGCTTCCGCCTCCGGTGCTTCGTCCTCCTGCTCCGGTATGTACTGTTGTTCTGCCGGAACCACTTCCACCACCAGAAGATTCCCTCTGGATATGACGATGGGTTACTACCTGATTTACAAAACGGTCAGTACGGTTTGTAAGATTTACATGGCTGTTCTTGTGATAATCATATTTGTACTTATCAAAATGCAGGCGATATTTTCCAATGGTGATTCCACAGAATGCACCACCGATACCCAATGCCACCAGTAAGGTAATCAGGATTTCAAACCAGGTCAGCGTATTTTTCTCGTAGTAATCATATTCCCCGGTTTCTTCATCGTAATTATACTGACCAGAAGGCACACCCTGTCCGTAATAATATTCTGCCTCATCAATCATTGCCTCCATGGCATCTGCATACTCTGCATCTCCCATATAATTGAAGCCTTCATCCAGAATACTTTCTACTCTTTCATCCGTATAATAGCGGTTTGCTTCTCCAAAATGAACCACTGCGATTTCACGGTTATCCATGTCAATGACAAAAGCAACGCCATCCATGCCGGTGGCATACTGGTCAAAGGTATTCTCTCCATACTCCTGGGAAGTATACCCCTGCGCATCCTCTGTGGTAAATGCATAAATTTCCCAGCCGGTCTCACTGGAAAAATCGCTGATTTTTTCACTGATGGAATCTGCTTCACTCTGGTCAAAAAGCTCTGCATCATCATAGACGAAGGCTGCTTTTGGCTCTGATGCCATAACAGGAACAGCAAATAACATACTGCATAAAAGCAGTAATGGTACGATTATCTTTTTCTTTACCATATCAGCAGCCCTCCTAACAATCCAAGTACCAGCACTGCTGCTGATATGATTCCACTAACCAGAGTCAGCTTCTTATAATCTACCGGAAGTTCTCCACATACTTTTCCGGTCTGTCCATTCATGGAATAGTAATACATCTTGCCGTTATTGGCACGATAGGTGATGGTCCAGATTGGAAGAAGCACATAATTCCAGTTCTCACTGCCATTAGAAAATCCGCAGTTATGTACCTTCACACCGTCGTAGCCGGATACGCTTTCCCGCAAGAGCCTGGTTGCATAATCCTTTGTCTCTCGTCTTGCCTCCTCGGCTACGCCTTCTTTTTCAATATCACGCTTCTCTGCCTGGAAGCCGGAAAGATACCCCATGGAGAAATCCTTCATCTTGTCAAACTGATATGGCAGTACACCCTCTACCAGCTCTTTGTTAGCTTTCTGTAATGCATTCAGTTCCAGATTGGAAAGAGATACATCTCCGCCACGTTCTACTTCATAGAATTTTGTCTCGGTATATTCTTCATCTCCGGAACGCCATACCCGGACACGGGTTGCCTCTGCCGAAAGATTACCGTTCATCCTGGTATCATAAATCCAGAACGGAAAGTATACACCGGATAATTTATCAATTTGTTTCTTATTGAAAAATGCCTTTGGAACAAACTTTTTCCTGCCTACATATTCCATAAAACGTTTTTCTGCTTCTTTACGGTCAATTGCAAACGGAATGACCTTATTCGGCATATAGTTTCCGGATAATCTTCCGGAAAGCACTACCGGATTGTGGCAATAATAGCAGAAGGTTGCCGCCGTGGTTGCATCTGTTACAATCTGCGCACCACAGCTCGGGCAGGTATAAATGACTGCTTCTTCCTCTGTCTTCTTCTCTTCCTGTGTTCCGTCTGTATTCTCAGAAGCCTGGCTTCCATCCATGCTGCCGGCAGGTTTTTCCTGTTCCTCCGCCGGCTTCATGGCATCCAGTTCTTCCTGTGTAAATTTTGAGCCACAATATTCGCATTTATATGCGCCAGAAGCAGGGTCAAAAATCAGTTCGCCATCACAATTCGGGCACTTAAAACTAATTACTGACATGCAGTGCTCCTTCCTCCATTATGGTCTCTGTTTTCCACAATTGCTGCAGAATTTTCCGGTATTTACTGCTCCACATTCGCAGGTCCAGTCTGCTGCCGGAGCCGGTTTTCCGCAGTTAGTACAGAATTTTCCGGTATTTACCGCTCCACACTCACAGGTCCAGTCTGTCTTTACTGCCGGTGCAGGAGCCGGTTTTCCACAGTTACAGCAGAATTTTCCGGTATTTGTTGTTCCGCATTCACAGGTCCACTCATTGCCTGCCGGTGCTGCTGCCTGCTGTGCCGGAGCTGCCTGTTGAGCCGGTGCTGCCTGCTGCACGCCTGCTGCTCCGCCTGCCATCTGTGCTCCATTATTCATCTGCTGATTCTGCTGCATACCTGCAGTCATCTGATTTAAGCTGTCCATGCTGCTGTTGAATGCATTCATTCCCATTCCAACACCCATAAATCCGGTCATTGCACCCGCTGCATTAGAACCTGCATCACGGATACCTTCCGTAATATTTCCAACAGCAATACCACGCATTACATTCGGGTCACTACCCATCATTGCACCTTTGTTGCGCAGATTGATAAGGTTAGTGGATTCCTCGTCGTAAGAGATGCTTGCAATACCTACTGCCTGAATCTCCATACCACGCATCTGGTTCCATTCCTCATCAAGAGTTTCTGACATGTATTTACTCAGCTCGCGTCCCTTGGATGATACATAGGAAATGCGGACACCATCTGCAGATAACTGGTTGATGGATGTCTGTAATGCTTCTAAGAATTCAGAGATATACTGTTCATTGATATCTGTGATTTCTACCCTGTCTTTGTTTCTTGGAATTGCTTCTGCATAGAAACGAATCGGGTCTACAATCTTAATGGAATAAGTTCCGTGTGCACGCAGGAACAATTCTGCATTGTAGAAATTATCAAAATAGTTGATCGGATTTCTTGTTCCGAATTTGATTCCCTTGATTTCCTGAAGATTTATAAAAAATACCTTCTGTTTATCCGGTGTCTGACCACCAAATTTGATACGTGCGAAGGAATCTTTTAAAGTATCCTTTAACTGTCCATTAAACAGGGATGGTAAAGAAGAATTATCTACTTTGTAATATCCCGGCTCTGCAGTATAGTCTACGATTTTTCCACCATCTACTAACATCATAAACTGATTATCATATACATGGATGATGGAACCATTAGATACGGTATCATCAGTTCCCTTTGTATTCTGTCCACGGCGAATCAACACACCTCTGGTAAAGACGGTCTGATCTCCCATATCATCCGGCTCGATTACCTCTAACCACTGATCTGCAAAACTTCCTCCAACTGCCTGTGCTACTGCTTTAATTAAACCCATAACAAACCTCCTGTTTTCTTATGTTATATACTTTCATTACACCTTTTGGTATGTAACTTCGTAAAAATGCTGCAGAGACCAAACCTGCATATTGATTGGTATTACTTCACTGCCACAGAACTCACAGTATTTCGCTCCAAGAGATGTAACCGGAGCACCGCAGTGCGGGCAGGTAAGTCCTACCCCTTTATCAGCACTGACTTTGCTCTCATCCTGGATATACATCAGTTCCATGTTGTACTTGGTCTGTTCTAACAAATCTTTTTTACCGGAAATCAGTTTTCCGTCTTTTTCTTTATAGTGAATATGCTCCACTGCACTCTGTAGTGTAATAATGCATTTTCCCTTTTGTTTTTCATATCTGGCAATCTCAGTCTGATGAACACGGATACGTTCATATACCTCATTTACACCTGCTGTCTGATTCTGCTCAATTCTTGCTGCCACTTCTTCTTTAAGTGCTTCCGACAGGCTCTCTGCCCTTCCTATACTATGTGCGGAAATTGCCATCAATGACAATTTCAATGCATCTTCTGCCTTATTTTTAAACTGCACCCAGTTAAATTCCGGGAAATCCCGCTGTATCTGTGGTTCTAATAATCTTGTCATTCCGGATACGGAACATGGTGTCACAGACAGCTCCTCTTCCTGTTTCTTCCAGCCTTCCACTAAAGAATCTGTTCCAAAGAGATCCTGCGAAAATTTTCTTACTTTATTTTTCACATAGAAAAACACGCCTGCTATCACTCCCACAATGACAAGAATAATGACCAGTGGTATGATTACTTTTTCCATCTTACTCTCCCATCTTCTCCGGACAGCCCAGTGACAGCCACTTTAAATATCCATTAATGAAAATATCAATATCTCCATCTAATACTGCATCTGTATTTCCCGTCTCTACGCCGGTTCTGGTATCTTTTACCATAGTATACGGCTGCAATACGTAGGAGCGTATCTGATTTCCCCAGCCAATTTCTGTGACTTCGCCACGGATATCTGCTGCTTTATCTGCATTTTCCTGCTGTTTCAATAAATACAGCTTGGATTTTAACATCTGCATTGCCTTGTCTTTATTCATGTGCTGGGAACGCTCATTCTGGCAGGTTACTACAATTCCCGTCGGAAAATGGGTAATCCGGATTGCTGAAGATGTCTTATTGATATGCTGTCCACCGGCTCCGCTGGAACGGTAGGTATCAATCCTTATATCTTCATCCTTTACTTCAATATCAATGTCTTCTTCTATATCCGGCATCACATCACATGATACAAAGGAGGTCTGACGCTTTCCTGCCGCATTAAACGGTGAAATCCGCACCAGACGGTGTACGCCTTTTTCTGATTTCAGATAACCGTAAGCATTTTCTCCGTTTACCTGAAAGGTAATGGATTTGATTCCTGCTTCATCTCCATCTAAGGAATCCAGTACTTCAATGGCAAATCCTTTATCGGATGCCCATCTTGTATACATGCGGTATAGCATGGATGCCCAGTCACAGGATTCTGTTCCGCCTGCTCCTGCATGTAAGGATACAATTGCATTGTCTTTATCATATTCTCCGGATAACAGGGTTTTGATCCGAATCTTTTCAAACGCTTCTTCGTATTCCTTTATCTCTTCTTCGATTTCCGGAATCAGAGAAACATCATTCTCTTCATCTCCCATCGCAATCAGTGTTTCAATGTCGGAAAGTTTCTCTTCCAGCTGTGCACAGACTGCCACGTCATCCTTATAGCTTTTTAACTCCTTCATCTTCTGCTGGGACACTTCTGCATCATTCCAGAAATCTGGTGCTTCCATCTCCCGTTCCAATTCTTCGATTTTTTTTGACTTATCTGCTAAGTCAAAGTGAATCCCTCACTTCCTGCAGTGGAGCCTTATAGGTTCCCAATTTGTATCGGTATGCGTCCAATTCAACCACAGTATCACCAACTTTCTTATATTCTTATGATTTTCTGTATAACAAAGAATGTGCCTTGGCACATTCTCGCGCCTGCGCGGTCGCTTGCGACATTTACCTTATACGCCGCAGTGCGCATCCCCGCGGAGCGTTTTTTCGCTTTACAGGAAAGCAATTTCCTGTAAAGTAAGAAAAACCACTATAAACATTATAGTGGTTTCCCGGCTTCGAATCAATTATATTTTCCTTAATATTGGTTGAAAAGTCTATTTTTCTGCTTTCCGTTTCATTTTTAAGAGCATTTCCTTATCCTCTTTGGTCACGCGATAGGATTCCCTGATTTTCTGTATCGTCTTATTGTAAGTCCAGTCATCCAGATGATTTGTCCTGAGATAGGAAAGTGTTTTATCCCGGAACTTCACAAAACACACAGACAAATTCCAGGCTACTGCCATTTTCACATAATAGGCTTCCTGATGAATCTTATCCACCTCTTCTAAGACAAGGTCGATATAGTCTTCCGTAATAAAATGATCTAATAACATCACAACGCCAAACCGGATGAAAAATTCTTCGTCACTGCGAAGATAAGGCAGTAAATATTCTAAAACTGCCCCCGGCTCTTTTCTGGCAATTTTTAAACTTGCACAGGTGCTGTCACATACCGACCAGTTCTTAATCTTTGGAAGAAAGGCATCAAGATACGGACGGATTCCTGCGAAATCACTTTTCACATAGCCTAAGGTCATGCCCTGTAACATGGTCTCTTCCATGGAATCATCCGATGCCTGTGAAAGGTAAGTCTGCCAGTCTCCTTTTGCTAATTCTTTTGCATAAGAACGAAGTAATGGCAGCCTTACTCCAAGCACATGTTTTTCCCCCGGAATCAATCCGGCGGAAAAGGTGCCAAAATCCGGTTCTGCCCATTCCATTAACTGCTGCCGAATCTTTTCATTTAATTCACTCATGATTTATCTCTGTTGTAATTTCTGTATTCTGTGCATTGTCATGCTCTTCCGCATCCTGATACATCCCCTTAAGTACGAGAATGGTAACTACCAAAAGAATTACTGCCACCACATAGCGAATGATAAGTTTTTTCTTCTCTTCGTCATTCATCTTCATTATTCTTCTCCGTTCAATACTTCAATGGCTTTTAATATCTGATTATCCTGCATCTCATCATAAGTACCCTCGGTATCTCCGGTGTACTCATATTCAATTTCAACATCCGGTGTAATTCCGGTTCCATGGATGTTATCACCGTTTGGTGTATAATATTTTGCTACCGTAAGCTTAATGGCACTGCCATCCTTTAACTGCATGATATTCTGCACAATGCCTTTTCCAAAGGTTGTGGTTCCAATCAGTGTTCCATAATCAAAATCCCGGATGGCTCCTGCAAATATCTCGGATGCACTGGCGGAATTGCCATTGACTAATACTGCAATCGGCATATCAAGATAATGCTCTGCATCAGAAGTATAATCCTGACGGTTGCCATATTTATCTTCCGTATAAACAACGGTTCCTTCCGGAAGAATCATATCCAGCATCTGCTGACAGGATACTACCATTCCGCCGCCATTATCACGTAAATCAATAACCAGCTTCTCCATACCCTGACCCTGTAAATCTGTAATTGCATCCGAAAACTGGGTTGGTGTATTCTCTGCAAATTCAGATACCTGTATATATCCGATATTGTTTTCTAACATTTTATAAGCTACTGTTGGAATATCTACTTTGGCACGGGACACATCAAATTCCAGATTTTCTGATTCCCCTTCTCTTTCAATTACCAGATGAACGGTGGTTCCCTCTTCGCCACGGATGTTGGTTACCAGTTCCGATAGTTCCATAGAAGTGGCTTCAATATCATCTACCTTGACTATCTTATCGCCTTCTTTTAATCCTGCTTCCTGTGCCGGAGAATTATCATAAATATGGGTAACGGATACTTCCATGGTATTCTTATCCTGGGTAAGTCCTGCTCCGATTCCATAATAATTTGCATGGGTGGATATCATGATATCTTCATATTCTTCCGGGGTATAATACTCACTGTACGGGTCTCCGATCCCCTCAAACAAGCCTTTATACATTCCGTTAATCAAGTCTTCCTGATCCACATCTTCATAATAATCTGCATTAATCTGGTCTGCCAGATTGTCAAGCTTATTGATGACATCCTTTGAAAGCAGATCACCATCTGATGCTGTTACCGTCTGGCTGCCTCCTGTTCCACCTTTTCCACCAATTACCACAGCACCACTGTAAATACCAATCAATAATACAATCAGCAATACCGCCATGACCGAAGCAGCACCGGTAATCGCACCACGCCAGTAAGTTCTTCTCTTTTCCTTTATTTCCTGCCTGATTGCTTCTGCTGAATTTGTCTCTTCCCTTATTTCGTCCATCTTTCTTCCTCTTTTACTATTTACTCAGATAATTCCATGGGCTTACATAGCTTCCATTTAAGGATACGCCAAAATGTAAATGATTTCCAGTAGATATACCGGTACTTCCTACCTGGGCTATCGTCTGTCCCGCCGTGACTTTATCACCGGTGGATACCAAAAGTGCCGAAGCATGCCCATATACTGTATATAGCCCGCTGCCGTGGCTGATCATTACATAGTTGCCCATTCCATTATTATAGCCTGCATAGGAAACCGTTCCATCTGCCGCCGCCACAATACTCGCACCATAGCTTGCCCCAATATCCAGTCCCTTATGATTAGAGGATGCTCCCTGGGTCGGAGATAATCGCGTTCCGTAATCACTGGTTACCCTGGTACTGCTCGGACACGGCCATACAAAAGCCCCGCCACCGTATACATCTCCGGGAGTCGTATCCGGAGTAGTTCCATTTTCCTCTGCTTCCTGTCTTCGTTTCTCTTCTTCCGCTTTTTTTCTGGCTTCCTCTGCCTGAATCTGCGCAATAATTTCATTCTGTGCATCAATCTCTGCCTGTACTGCATCTGCATCCGACTGTGCCACCGTAATGTCACTCTTTACCTTATCCAGTTCGTCTTCCTTGGCATCCATCAGAGCCTGCACGGTCTGCTGCTGGGATTCTACCTGTGCCTTCAATTCTTCCAGCTCTGTATATTGCTGTTCTAACTGTTCCTTGGCATCTGCCACGGTCTGTACACTGTCATTGTACTGCTGCAGCATATCTCTATCATATTCTGAAATCTGCCGGATATATTCTGCCTGATTCAAAAATTCTGTCATACTGCCGGATCGAAAAAAAGCTTCCAGATATGACATTTTTCCACTATTTTCATACATGAACTGAATCCTTTTGCTCATAGCTTCTGCCTGGCTTGCCACATCCGCCTGGGCATCCTCTAATTCGCTCTGGGTGTCTGTAATCTCGGCACTCTTTTCCTCTAACTGTGCCTGTGTATTGGTAATTTCAAGAGAAATGCTTGTAAGCTGCTGATCTAATTCCTTTACCTTCGTCTGAATATCAGCCTTGGAATCTTTCAGCCCATCAATGACACCTTGGGCCTCCTCTAACTGCTTCTCTAAATTTTCTTTTTCCTTCTGTGCATCAGACAGGCTGCTGGCAGATATCTCCATCACCGGAGAAAGTAACATCACAGCTGTCAGTATTGCGGTTGTTACTTTTCTTCGTATCTTCATCTTATTCTCATCACCTTTTATATATTCAAAACAGGGTATCCCTGTGACTGCCCCAGTACACAGGCGATACCCTTTGTCCTTATACTTTCAAATGCTTCTTAATAGTCAGCCGGCTGCCAACAAATCCAATTCCCACTCCCAACAGCAGTGAAATTGGAACCAGACTGTGAAACAGTTCTGCAACCGGAATAAAATTCATAATATTATCTAAAAAGCTGAATTTGTCCGCTACATATACTATAATCTTGCCATACATGAAGTAAAGCAGAATCAGTGGCAATGCAGAACCCAGAAGTCCAATCAGCACACCCTCTACTACAAATGGTGCCCGCACAAAAGAATCCGTAGCTCCAATCAGCTTCATAATCGCAATCTCTTCTCTTCGTACCGAGATGCCAACTGTAACGGTATTACTGATTAAGAAGATAGCAACCGCAAGCAGGATTAAGATAATGCCTCCGGAAACATACGCAATCAGTTTATTAAAATCAGACAATGTATTTGCCACCACTGCAGAATGATGCACTTCCCTTACGCCATCTAAGGACTCTAAATATGTAACCAGTGCATCCTGCATGGAAACATCTTTCATATAAATTTCATAACTGGCAGAATTAGCAAGTGGATTCTCCGCAAATCCCTCTGCTGCTTCTTCTGAGCCACCAAAATATGTCTCTTTACACCTTTCCCACGCTTCATCTGCGGAAATAAATTCATAGCTGGCAACTTCCACACGCTTACTAATTTTATTACCAATCTCATCTATCTGTTCCTGCGAGATTCCCTCATTAAAGAAAACAGATACTGCAACGCCTTCCTCTGCCTCTTTTACCATTGACTGGAAGTTTTCTACAATCGAATAGAAAAGTCCAAACAAAAAGATACAGGCACACATGGTCGCAATAGATGCTACTGAAAACATTTTGTTACGCCAGATATTCTTGATACCCTGTTTTATTGAATAGAAAAACGAACTAATCCTCATCGCTGCAATCACCTTTCTCGTCACTGATAATGACGCCTTTCTTCATTGTGATTACACGTTTCTTCATTGCCTTGACAATCTCAAGATTATGTGTAACAACGACTACTGTCGTTCCCTTCTGGTTAATCTCCTCTAAGAGCTTCATGATTTCCCATGCATTATGGTTATCAAGATTACCGGTCGGCTCATCTGCCAGAAGAATCTTCGGCTGATTTACCAGTGCTCTTGCAATGGCAACCCTCTGCTGTTCTCCACCGGACAACTGTTTTGGATAAGATTTATATTTGGCAGCCAGCCCTACCATAGATAACATGGTCGGTACACTGCTTCTTATGAGCCTTGCCGGAGTACCTATTACCTTCTGGGCAAATGCTACATTCTCATATACATTTCTGTCTTTTAAAAGGCGGAAATCCTGGAACACAACACCCACATTACGCCGATATTTCGGTATCTGTTTTCTCCGGATTGCATTTAAATTACGGTTGTTAATCGTAATAACCCCTTTGGTCGGCTCTAATTCTTTTAACAATAATTTAATCAGTGTTGACTTTCCGGAGCCGCTGTTTCCAACGATAAAAACAAATTCCCCTTCTTCTATATTAAGACTGATATCATTTAATGCCGGTATTCCTGCCGAATATGACTTGCTTACATGTTCAAGCTTAATCATGTGTTCCTCCTAAAACTACTGCTTAGTAATCCAATGTCTCCATATATTTCATGTATTTTACTACCATTAACGCAATTTTAAATGTAATGGCATCTTCAAATACCCGAAGATCTAAGCCTGTACTTTTCTGCAGTTTATCCAGACGGTATACCAGTGTATTTCTGTGTATGTATAACTGTCTGGATGTTTCTGAAACGTTCAGGCTGTTTTCAAAGAATTTATTGATGGTAGTAAGTGTTTCTTCATCAAAATCATCCGGAGATTTTCCATCGAAAATCTCTTTGATAAACATTTTGCAAAGTGGAATCGGGAGCTGATAAATCAGACGTCCAATTCCCAGTGCAGAATACGCAATAATATTCTTCTCTTCAAAGAATATCTTTCCTACATCCAATGCCATTCGGGCTTCTTTATAAGAACGGGATACTTCCTTAATCTCATTTACTACGGTACCATATGCGATATAAGCCTCGCAGTCTTCATCTGCCTTGAACAGATTTAAGATAACTTCTGCCGTTTTCTCCAAATCCTCATAGGTCTCATTTTCTGCAAGTTCTTTTACCACAATGATATTTTTCTCATCTACCGCTGTCACAAAATCCTTGGACTTGCCGCCAAAGATACTGCGTACTTTTTCCAGTTCATTTCCGTCCTTTTCCCGGTTGGTTTCTACAACATATACCACGCGGCGTACTTCCGTCTCAATATGAAGCTTCTTCGCACGGTTATAAATATCTACTAAAAGAAGATTATCCAATAAAAGATTCTTAATAAAGTTGTCCTTATCAAACCGTTCCTTATATGCTACCAGAAGATTCTGAATCTGGAAACCGGCAATTTTTCCCACCATATACACATCATCACTGTCACCATTTGCCAGTAAAACATATTCTATCTGATGATCATCAAAAACTTTAAAGAACTGGCATCCCTGAATCACCTGACTGTCTGCCGGAGATTCTACAAATGCCAATGCAGGATTGATATAATTATCTGCATCGGGAAATGTGGTTGCCAATACTTTCCCCTCAGTATCGATAATGCACATATCCACTCTTGTAATCCCTTTCAAACCGTCAATTGTGTTTTGAAGTATCTGATTTGAAATCATACTTTTTTCTCCTTCTCTTATCAATATCGCCCCAGTTACTGGACAACTTTCACAAAAAATTCGCATCCTTTTGTGAAAGATAAAACTCTTTGAATCTTATTTTAATGCAAAACGTCAAAAAAATAAAGAGGAAATGTGAATATTTTTATGCTAATATTCCAAAAAACCTTCTCCCAGCACTTCCCGGGCATCCGTCACAATTACAAAAGCTTTCGAGTCAAGTTCCATTACTATCTCTTTTAACTCTACAATTTCCTTTTTCGACACTGCACAAAAGAGTATGTCCTTCTCATTTCCGGAATACATTCCCTTTGCATGAATCGCCGTAACACCGCGGTTCATCCGGTGCATCAGTGCATCTGCCACTTCAGCGGCATCTTCCGTAATGATATACGCCGCCTTGGAATATTTGATACCTTCCATAATTGCATCCGATACTTCCGTTGTTATAAAAATTGCCACCACAGCATATAACGCCGGCTTTACTCCAAAGAAAAACATTCCGCTTAACACAATAATACCATCTAACACCAGCATAATCTGTGCAATGGTATATTGTTTAAGAAAACGCTGTAATAAAGTGGCTACCATATCTGTCCCTCCAGTAGAGGACTTCGTCACCAGAACCAGACCGATTCCCGCTCCGGAGATGCATCCGCCATAAATAGCTGCCAGCATATAATCATCCTGGGCTATATTCCAGTGAGGCAGTACCAGAAGCCAGAAAGACAGCATTACCATTCCATATAATGCCCGCCACAAAAATTTCTTTCCCTTTCTTCTCCATGCGCATAAAAAAACCGGAAGATTCAACGCCAGGTTCGTAAACCATAACGGAATTCCTCCGGGAATCCATTTTACTGTCAGTTGTCTGATGAGAATTGCAACTCCGGTAAATCCACCAACAACCATTCCTACCGGGTCATAGATGGACTGAATTGCTATACCCATAAGGCAGGTTCCTGCTGTCATACACAAATAATCCACTATGGCCGGTCTTTTATATCCCAGACCCATAACCATCCGTTTCCTTTAATCTTTATTATATTTGTGTAATTTGCTCTGCAGTTTCTTCTTATGAATCAATCTGCCCGCTATCTGGGATATTCTGCTGATACGGGAACGCGGTGCATAATCACTGCTCAACCCATACCATATTTTAGCATCCAGTTTGCTTTTATTTTCTGTCAAAAACTGTTCCTGTAACGGAGACGGCAGAATGGAAAAAATAACATCTGCACTGGCACTGTTAATCTCATTTACCACACTTTCAAAGTCATTGGACTTTTCCTCTATCGCACAATGACCTGCCACCTCAATCTGTTCGTATTTTCCTACAAGGAAATGCTCCAGCTGTTCTTCCTGAGCAATGGTTTCTGCCAACAAAAATACTCTCTTATGGTTACGGATAATCCGCTTGATGAATTCCCTGAAAAAATCATGATTGATTGTCTCACTGATCCGCTGGCTGGAATGAACATCTGCCGCAATCAGAATCTCCTTCTCTCCGATTACCGCAAGATCCAGCTGTTCCATGCACGCCCGTACTGTTTCATCCCGTCCTGCCAGTTCTAGCATCTTCATATCTATGGTCTCTATGGTATTCATTACCGTGTTATCCAGATAATTTTCTACCTGCATCATTGCTTCACGGACTGTATAATTATCTACTTCTATTCCCAGTATATCGATTTTCTTTAACATCTTACACCTGTCTTATTCTGTGCATTTTCATGCGCTTTTATGCAAGTAGTATAGCAAAAGCTCCTGTTTTTTTCAACCATTGTGCAAATTTTCTGTAATTATTTTCTCCGATTGTCTTTTTACACCTTTGTAAATAAACTGACATTTTCAGACAATTTTATATGATTTTTTCAATATTGCAATGTCAATAGATTTTGTATATTTTTTTGAAAAGTTATCAACTTTATCATTTGTTCACAAAACATCCGTTCTTATTTTTTGCTATGTAAACCTATATTTTTCTCCTTTTTTCTGTGGATAATGTGTATAACTTGGTGTATAACTCCTTTTTTTCGATATTTCCACATTTTTCGATGTGGATAACTTTTGGGACTTTTTTATAATTTCCAGCACTTTTTTTCGACGTTCTTTTCTTTTTTGTGCATATTGTATATTTTCAAAAAAGAAGTGTAAAATTGTCTGATTGCAATTTACACTTCTTTTCCGTCAAATGAATTTCTTTTCCACTTTTCAAAATAGTCCCTCTTCCACATATGTATATTTACATAATATCATATTCGTTCACATAACTATTTTGATTAGAAAATTGTATGAACAATTCCTTCTATTCTTTTTTCTAAAACTGCATCTGCGTCCAGGATTCAGGCTCTGCAGACAGCTTCGATTTCTTCTAACTCTTCCGTGGTAAATGCCGGTGCATCTACAATCTTTAAATTATCTAATATCTGCTGTGGACGGGATGCGCCAATCAGAACACTTGCTACCGTCTCATCCCTTAATATCCAGCTTAATGCCATCTGTGCCAGTGTCTGTCCACGGCGCTTTGCGATTTCATTCAGGCTCTTAATCTGCTGCATTCTTGTTTCCGTAAGGTCGGATGCATGAAGGAATCTGCCATCTCTTTTAATCCGGCTGTCCTCAGGGATTCCATTGAGATATTTATCCGTCAGCATTCCCTGTGCAAGTGGAGAAAATGCAATCACACCTTTCCCCTTCTCTTTTGCAGCTTCCAGTAAGCCATTATTCTCTACCGTACGGTCAAAGATATTATAGCGGTTCTGGTTTATCACAAAAGGGCACTTTAAATCTTCTAAGATTTCAGCCGCCTGTTTCATATGTTCTCCATCGTAATTAGAGATTCCTACATATAGTGCTTTTCCGCTTCTTACAATCTGGTCTAATGCCAGCATGGTTTCTTCCAATGGCGTATCCGGATCCATTCTGTGATGATAAAAAATGTCCACATATTCAAGTCCCATACGTTTTAAGCTCTGGTCTAAGCTCGCAATCAGATACTTCCTGCTGCCATGATCCCCATAAGGTCCCGGCCACATATCAAAACCTGCTTTCGTTGTAATTAACAATTCATCGCGGTAGGCATGCAGTTCTTCCCGCATGATCCTGCCAAGATTACTCTCTGCACTGCCATATTCCGGGCCATAATTATTTGCCAGGTCAAACTGTGTGATTCCATGGTCAAATGCCGTAAAACACATCGCCTTCATGTTCTCATAATTATCATTGGTTCCAAAATTATGCCAGAAACCAAGGGACAATATTGGAAACAACAATCCGCTCTTTCCTACTCTTCTGTATTTCATGGTTTCATATCTTTGTTCTGATGCTGTATATTCCATCTGTGGTAACCTGCCTTTCCTTTCATTCTATAATAATGCGCCTCCGCCACTTTATTAGCTGATTTTATTATAATTGCAGTTTTTCCAGATAAAAATAGAATATTTTTTAATAACGTATCAAATTTTTATATCTGCTTTTTTCCAAATGTCTACCTGCAGTGTGCATCCTCGCGGAACGTTTTTTACTTTACAGGAAAGCAATTTCCTGTAAAGCAAAAAAAGGACTGTTGCAACCGCAACAGTCCCTGTTTATCTTTTTCAATATTATTTCATCCTTAATTTTACCATAAACTACAAGAAACACGCTTTGCGAGTTTCTCGAGTTATCGCGGTGCTCGCCAAATCTGCATGCAAGCATGCGATTTTTCTCGCTACTCGCGTAAATCAAATCCGGACATCCTAGAAAATACGTCTTACGGAAAGAACTGGCTTATAGTCAATCGGTGATGTAAATTTGATTCCAGAAGATGGTGTGCTGGCATGTACGATTGTGTTGTTACCAACATAAATTGCAACATGTCCGCTGTAGCATACGATATCGCCCGGCTGCATCTGGTCTGTACCAACTTCATATCCGCAGCCTCTCATTGCTCCTGAAGAATGTGGTAATGATACTCCAAACTGTGCATACACACTCATTACAAATCCGGAACAGTCTGCTCCGTTTGTTAAGCTTGTTCCACCTGCTACATATGGATTACCAACGAACTGGCTTGCGAAGTTTGCAACTGCTGCTCCATCAGATCCGGATGGTGCATTGTATGTAGATGTACCACCAGATGTACTGGAGGATGAGCTGCTGCTCTTAGAAGATTTTTCTGCTGCTTTCTTTGCGGCTTCTTCTGCTGCTTTTCTTTCAGCCTCTTCTTTTGCAAGTCTTGCGGCTTCTTCTTCTTTGGATTCTGCCTGAACGAATTCAGTAGATAATGTTACATAATCAGCGGATACATATCCCTCGCCCTCTTCGATGGAAACTTTTACCCATCCATCTACAGACTCGTCTGTAACTGTCAAATCATCCAGTCCTGCAACCATTCCAAGTTTCTTAGAATCGGTAGAAGGCTCTGTTCTCACAAATAAAGTAACTGCATCTTCATTTACAGTTGCTACACGACGTCCGACGGAACGGGCCAGTTCTTCGTTGCCGACTACTACATATTCACTCTTAACGTAACCGGTAACGGTACCAGAAGTAATCTGATACCAGCCATCTACGGTCTGCTGGACGGTTGCTGCTGAATTATTATAAAGCTTACCAAGCACCTCACTGTCTTCTGATGCTTCGCTTCTGATATTTACATAGTTATCAACCTGTGCAATTGCCACATTTGCGAACGGATCTTCTTCTGCCGGCTGTGCCTCTTCTGCTGTATCCTGCTGTGCTGCATCCCCTTCTGTAACAACAGGTGTGTCATTATTCTGTGCAGTTGCCACATTCGCCTTTGCTACAAGCTCACTGCTTGCCATATAATTGCTGAATGTCAAAGAAAAACCTGCTACTAATGTGTCATTGGAAGCCCCCACTTCCATTGCTGAAGTAACACCTGCGACTGGTGCTGCATATGTTGTTGTATTGCTTCCAGTGATTAATAATGCGCTTGCGAGTCCGCAGGCTGTTAATCTTAACGCTTTCTTATACATAAAAACCTCCAAACCTAACGATTTGTTACAAATTTATTACATTTATTACAGAGTCATTATAGCGCAGCTAATCTATCATGTCAACCTAAAATTCCCGCTTTTTTTTACATCATTCTTTCCATTCTTTTACGAAATTGCTCCATCACTTTCCATAGAAGCAATGGCATTGGCGCCATCTGCTACTGCAGTTACCACCTGACGCAGCTGCTTGGTTCTGACATCTCCCACTGCATATATGCCAGGCACACTGCTCCTTCCATCCTCTCCGGCTTTGATATATCCTGTATCATCCAATGCCAGATCCGGTATTACTTTTACGGTATTCGGTGCCATTCCCACAGCAACAAAAATGCCATTTACCGGAAGCATTTTTTCTTCCTGTGTCTTCTTATTTAATATTTTGATTTTCTCTACCATTCCTTCCCCGCAGATTTCCTCTACTACGGTATCATATAATATTTCAATTTTTTCATTTGTCTGCACCTGCTCCGCCAACACTTTTGCGCCACGGAAACTGTCTCTCCGGTGAATGAGGTATACTTTTTCACAACCTCTTGCCAAAAAGAGTGCATCCTCTAACGCAACATCACCACCGCCTGCCACCGCAACAGTCCGATTCCGGAAAAATGCTCCATCGCAGGTAGCACAATACGAAACTCCCATACCGGTAAGTCTTTCCTCCCCCGGTACCCCAAGCTTCCGGTAAGATGCTCCTGATGCAATGATTACTGCTTTTGCTTCATACTGTTTCTGATTTGTTGTTACAAGTTTCTTTTCCTGCTTATTCTCCACCGATACAACCTGTTCTTTTGCAAAGGTTACACCGCTCTTTTGGGCATGTTCACGCATCTTCTGCGCCAGTTCAAATCCACCAACTCCCGGCAGTCCCGGATAGTTGTCCACCTCACTGGTATTGACAATCTGACCTCCACTCATAGGTTTTTCTTCTATTATAAGTGTATCAAATTTTGCTCTTCCTGCATAAATTGCTGCTGACAGCCCCGCAGGACCGCTTCCTATTATAATCACATCATACATGTTATGGTTCCTCCATTTCTTCAGCAGGATAAGTATACCACCTTTTCCAAAATATATGAATGTTTCCTTGCTTTTTCTAATCTGCCATGCCATAATGAAAGTACATATCAAAGCAGAAAGGATGTGACTGATATGGATATTGCAGCATTAAACAATACTGCTTTAAGCGCACTCAACAGTGCCTCTACTCCAACCAGCGAAGCGATTGGAGTTGCAATGCTGAGTAACCAGCTGGATGTCAGTCAGAGTATGAGTGACAGCCTGATTCGTGCCATGGAATTGTCTGTAAATCCTGCTGTTGGCGGGAACTTTGATGTCTCCGTTTAAATCCACTGTATGGTTTTGCAAGACAATACATTGCAACGCAAAAGACCGGAACCTTTTTCTTCCTTCAGGGAGACTTTAAGATTTCCGGTCTTTTTCTATGTTTCCTTGTCTTATTTCATTGCGATTGCTTCGACTTCAAGCATAACGTCTTTTGGAAGACGTGCTACTTCTACGCAGCTTCTTGCCGGGAAATCGGTGGTAAAGAATGTCTTATAAACCTCATTAATTGCTGCGAAATCATTCATCTCTTTGATGAATACCGTCGTCTTAACCACTTTGTCCATATTTGTGCCCGCTGCTTCTAAAAGATTGGAAAGGTTGGTCAGCGCCTGTTTTGCCTGTGCTACAGAGCCTTCCGGAATCTCGCCGGTTGCCGGTACAACGGGAATAATACCAGAAGTATATACCATTCCATTTACTTCAATTGCCTGTGAATATGGTCCGATTGCTGCCGGTGCTTTTTCTGTTGCGATTACTTTCTTCATGTCTCGTTCCTTCTTTCTTTATTTAAATAATAACTATTCGCAGTGCTCGCCAAATCTGCATGCAAACATGCGGTTTTTCTGGCTGCTCGCGTAAATTAACTGTTTTTACGGATTGCATGCTCGCTGAGGGTTATCTTTCTCTCCTTATAGAGTCTGCCTATAGCACGCTTGAATGCTGCCTTGCTAAGTCCGGTTTCCCTCATGATTACTTCCGGTGATGCCTTTTCTGTAAATGGCAGTACACCGGCATAGGAATCTATCACTTCCATTACCTTCTGTGCATCGCTGTCCATCTGAAGGTAAGCTTTTTCCCGAAGGGTAATATCCAGTTTGCCATCCGGTTTTACATTGACTACCCTGGCAGCAATTACATCCCCTATCCGAAGATGGCTGCTGTCCTCATGCTTGGAAATCATTGCAGAATATTTATCATCCACCGCCGCAAAGGTTCCAAAATTATCACTGAATTCATAGATTCTTGCTTCTACTTCATCCCCTGCTTTATATGGAGAATCTTTGCTTAAAAGGTCATAAAGATTCTTCATGCTGGCACAAAGTCTGCGGCTCTTATCAATATATAAAGTTACCATGACTTCATCCCCGGCATTTACCTTGCGGGTCATCTCCTTATAAGGAAGGAATAAATCCTTTTCCAGTCCCCAGTCTAAAAATGCTCCTATTTTACCAACTTCCAATACCGGAAGCACTGCAAGCTGTCCCAGTACCAATTTCGGTTCATGGGTGGTTGCAATCAGGCGGTCTTTGGAATCCCGGTATAAAAAGATTTCTACTTTATCTCCAATGCAAAGTCCCTCCGGCACCTGTTTTGCCGGCAAAAGCACTCTGGTCTCATCCTCCGGATTTTCTGCCAGATACATTCCAAATTCAACTTTCTTTACTGCTGTCAGTTCCTGTTTTTCTCCAAGATTCATATTTTCCTGCTTTCTATTGTTCAAATTCTACAATGGCATATGGCTTCTGCTCTTCATCCGCCAGTGATACCAGATACATTTTATCATCTGCATATACAAATGGGAATACCTTGTCTCCTAATACTGCTGCTTTCCGGTATTCTGCCCGCATTTTATGGATATTAAAATTCTCAGGCAGATAATTCTTTGCCATGGCAATATACTGTTCATTATTTACATGATGATTGGTATCAATCTGCTCCGGGCGAATCTGAAAGCTTTCCTTTTCCTGCATTTTCTCCGGAAGTTTTATCTTTCTGTCCGCATAGTCCATTTTGAAAGGTTCTTCCATCTGATATTCTTCTAACATCTTATCAGAAATCCGTGCCGGTCTTTCCCTCTTTAAATCCATAAAAATCCACTGGGAATCCGCATAAGCACAGATTTTTCCCTCAGCATCCTCTATGGTAAAATTACGATAACCATAAAAACCTTTAAAGTTATATGGCCAGGTCTTTACTGTTATTTTTTCTCCAAGAACCGGCAGCCGTTCTACCACAATCTGCCAGGATGCCAAAAACCATGCCTGTGCATGCTCCTTCAAATAGTCCACGCCAATTCCAAGATCCTCTGACTGGAATATACAACAATCCTGCAGATAATTAGTCAATGCCTGAAATGTCATCTTCTGTCCGCTGTCTGCTTCACTATATCTTACTCTGCTTTTCATGGAATACATAGATGTGTCCTCCTTGTAAATGCCTGGCTATTAAAAAGAATGTGCCTGGGCACATTCTCGCGCCTGCGGCAGCTGCTTGCGACATCTACCTTATACGCCGCGGTGCGCATCCTCGCAGATCGTTTTTTACTTTACAGGAAAGCAATTTCCTGTAAAGTAAAAAAACACCACGCTGCTGTGGTGTTTTCATGAGCAGGGCTACAAGGATTCGAACCTTGAAATGACGGAGTCAGAGTCCGTTGCCTTACCGTTTGGCGATAGCCCTTTGTTGTGTCAACAATGGGTATTCTACATGAAAACATTCCATTCGTCAAGCACTTTTTCGATTTTTTTTCGATTTTTTGCAAAAAGTTTTTACAGGTCATCAAAAAACCCTGATTGTACCGTTCAAATCTGCAAATTCAATGGTCTCTTCCCACATCAGCTTTGCCTTTCCACTGGTGGAATCCGTAAGTTTCTTTTCTAATTCCAGACACTGTTCTAACGGTACTGCTACATCCAGTTCCACACCTTCTGCATATTCGGTATCCATAATCGTAACGCCCTGTTCTGCCAGAAGATACTGTATCTTGCCAAGTCCTGTATAATCCGTACTTATCTTAAGACGCTTTCCCGGTCTCTTTTCAATGATGGTACAATTCTTTAAGCCCTCCTGTACAGCACCCTGATAAGCACGCACCAGTCCACCGGTTCCCAGAAGTGTTCCACCAAAATACCGGGTTACTACTACCACTACATCCCGGATGCCCTCCCGTAAAAGTACGTCTAACATCGGACGGCCTGCTGTGCCGGAAGGTTCTCCGTCATCCGAGCAGCGGGTCAGCTCCTGATTTCTTCCTATTATAAATGCGGAGCAGTTATGTCTTGCATCCCAGTATTTTTTCTTCATAGCATTGATATATGCTACCGCTTCCTCTTCTGTGGTAACTGGTGCAATATTTGCAATAAACCGCGATTTTTTCTCTTCAATCTCACCACTGCCGCCTTCATATATTACTTTTCCGTTTGAAACTTCTGACATATTGCATTGCTCCTGCCTCTTTTTTCGTTTCCTTATTGTAGCATGATTTCCATTTTTCCTGCAAGGAAACCTTAAGAATTTCTTATCAAAACCTTGCGTTTTTACTTTTTTCTTTATTATATGGTATCTTTTTGCTATAATAAGAAAATAATGTTATTAATCCAAAGGAGGCACATTATGAATTATGGAAAGAAGAGTACCGCCAGGAAGGAAAAAGAGCTCACTTCCAAAGGTACTATGGTCCGTAAGAAGTTTTCCGTAATTTTCTGCAAGACTCTACTGATCTGCTTTTTCTTAGCAGCTGTCGTCGGTATTTGTGCAGGAATCGGAATCTTCAAAGGAATCATTGATTCTACACCAGATATAGATGATATTGATGCAAGTCCTACCGGACAGCTCTCTACCGTTCTTGACGATGAGGGTAATGAAATTGCCACTCTGGTTACTTCCGGTACAAATCGTGACCCGGTAACCATTGACAAGATGCCGATTAATCTTCAGCATGCATTCGTAGCCATCGAAGATGAACGTTTTTACGAGCACAACGGAATTGATATCAAAGGAATCATCCGTGCCGGCTTCAAAGGCATTGCATCCGGTTTTCATTTTCATCAGGGAGCCAGCACAATTACACAGCAGCTTCTGAAAAACAACGTCTTCACCGACTGGACAAGCGAAGACAGTATGGCTGATAAGTTTGAGCGTAAAATACAGGAACAGTATCTGGCTATACAGCTTGAAAAAAGAGAATCCAAGGACTGGATTCTGGAAAATTACTTAAACACCATTAACCTTGGTCAGAATACCCTTGGTGTCCAGGCTGCATCCAAACGATATTTTAACAAAGATGTATCTGACTTAACACTTTCTGAGTGTGCAGTAATTGCAGCGATTACCAAGAGTCCGACAAAGTATAATCCGATTACTAACCCAGACAACAACGCATCCCGTCGTAAAGATGTCTTAGACAATATGTTAGACCAGGGTTATATTTCGCAGGAAGAACACGACGAAGCGTTAGAAGATAATGTCTACGACCGTATTCAGATTGTAGATAACAGCACTTCTTCTACTGCAAATGTCAACTCCTACTTTGTGGATACCCTTACCGACCAGGTAATGGATGACTTAATCAATGAATTAGGTTATACCGAGACACAGGCTTTCAATGCACTCTATGGTGGTGGTCTTACCATTTACTCCACCCAGAATACTAATCTCCAGCAGATTTGTGATGAGGAAGTCAATAACTTAGACAACTACAATGGTCAGGTGGAATATTCTTTCTCCTACCGTCTTTCCATCCAGAAAGCCGATGGTACACTGCAGAATTACAGTGAACAGACCATGCTCACCTACTATCGTGAAAAAACCGGTAATAACAACTACAACATCAACTTCAGTTCCAAAGAAGATGCCCAGGCTGCCATTGACCAATATAAAGCAGATATTATGGAAGAGGGAGATACCATCCGGGGCAGCGGCGAATCCGTTACCTTTACGATTCAGCCACAGGCTTCCCTTACACTGATGGATCAGGCTACCGGTGAAGTGAAAGCATTAGTTGGTGGCCGTGGTGATAAAACCGCAAACAAAACCTTAAACCGGGCTTCTGATACCACCAGACAGCCGGGTTCCACCTTCAAGATTTTAGCTGCTTATGCACCTGCTCTTGACAGTGGCGGAATGACCTTAGCTTCTGTAGAAGATGATGCTCCTTATTCTTATACCAATGGACGTTCTCTTCGTAACTACGATGGCCAGTATCGCGGATTTACTACTTTAAGAGAAGCAATCTGCCACTCCATCAATATTGTAACAGTTAAGACCCTCACCGATATCAGTACCGATTTAGGTTACAGTTATTTACAGAATTTTGGATTTACCACCTTAGATGCTGAACATGATAATAATCAGGCTCTCTGCCTTGGAGGTATCTATAAAGGTGTTACCAACTTAGAATTAACTGCTGCCTATGCAACCGTTGCAAATGGCGGTACTTATACCAAACCAAGATTCTATACCAAGATTTTAGACCATGACGGAAATGTTTTAATTGACAATACTCCGCAGACCCATACTGTATTAAAGGACACCACTGCATGGCTCTTAACCAATGCCATGGAAGATGTTGTGACCTCCGGTACCGGTACAATCGTTAACTTCGGTTCTATGCCGATTGCCGGTAAAACAGGTACTACAACCTCTGACCGCGATGCTCTTTTCATAGGATACACACCATATTATACCTGTGGTGTATGGGGCGGATATGATGATAACAGCGAACTTTCCAGCACCAGATATCCAAAGTTAATCTGGAAAGCAGTTATGTCCCGTGTTCATGAAAATCTGGAATATAAAGACTTTACTATGCCAAGCGGAATTACTTCTGCTGTCGTATGTAAGAAATCCGGAAAACTTGCCGTAGAAGGTTTATGTGACTGTGATCCGCGTGGCAGCATGGTTGAAACAGAATATTTTGCAACCGGCACAGTTCCAACAGAAGTATGTGACCATCATGTCAGTGCAACAATCTGTACTTCCTCCGGAATGCTTGCAAATGAATATTGTCCGGAAGAAACAAAACAGACTGGTATCTATATCGTTGGCGGTTCTGAAGGTACGGATGATTCTCCATATCTTATGACAGATGAATTATCCAACAGCACCTGTAACGTACACACTTCAAGTTCCGTTACACAGCCTTCCACCCCATCTACTAATACAACAGATACCTCTAATCCAACCAGTGGAAGTCTTACTGGTGGTGGGGATAATACTACACCAGATCATGGTAATACCGGAACCGGAACCAGTACAAATACCGGTGGTGATACAGGAACCAATGGTGGTACAGGAACCGGCAGCAATACAGGAACCGGTGGTGGTACAGGAACCGGCGGCAATACAGGAACCGGTGGTGGTACAGGAACCGGCGGTGGAAGTTCCGGTACCGGCTCTGATGGAAACACTACGAATTAACCAAATCATTATTCTATAATCAGACACCTATAGAAGCTGCCAAAGGCAGCTTCTATTTTTTCTATCTGATGCCGGGCACAGACAACAACAAAAGCCCTGACATACGCCAGGACTTTCGTTGTTGATGTATATACTACTAAGGGGATTAGATAATTACTAACCTAATCACAATTAGATTAGTACATGATTAGTGAAGTTCTCTTGTTACAAAATCCGGGTAAGCTGACTCTAAGCCATGCTCAGTAGAATCCAGACCTTCTAACTCTTCTTCTTTTGATACTCTAAGACCAATTGTCTTCTTTAATACGATAAATACAATGCTCATGGTTACAATTACCCAGCCTGCGATACATACGACACCAAGTGCCTGAATAGCCAGATGATGAACTCCGCCACCATAGAAGAGGCCATCTGTATAATCGAAGAGACCTACCATCAATGTTCCAAAAAGACCACAGACACCGTGTACGGATACAGCGCCAACCGGGTCATCTACTTTTAATTTGTCTTCTACAAAGTATACTGACATGGTACAAAGGATACCAGCTAAACCACCGATAACGAATGCACCTACTGCATCAACATTTGCACATCCTGCTGTAATTGCTACCAGACCTGCCAGGGAACCATTTAAAGACATGGACACATCCGGTTTACCATTCTTAATCCAGGTATAAATCATTGCTGTAACAGTTGCTGCTGCCGGTGCAATGGTTGTTGTTGCAAAAATCTGTGAAAGCTGTAAGGTATCAGTTGCTGCTGCACCATTAAATCCATACCAGCCAAACCAGAGAATAAATACTCCCAAAGCACCAATTAAAATGTTGTGACCCATAATAGGTCTTGATTTACCATCTTTGTCATATTTACCAATACGAGGTCCTAATAAAGCGGCTCCGATAAATGCGGTAATTCCACCTACCATATGAATACATGCAGAACCTGCGAAATCTGTAAATCCAAGGTCTGTAAGCCATGGAGTTCCGCCCCATACCCAGTGTGCTTCTACCGGATATACAATCAGGCTGATTACAAAACTGTAAATACAATATGTAATGAACTTGGTACGCTCTGCCATTGCTCCAGATACAATTGTTGCAGCTGTTGCACAGAATACCAGGTTAAATACGAAATTGGACCAGTCTGTTGTTCCAAAATTCTTCAATGGGTTTAAACCCCATCCCACAAATTTTCCATCACCACAAAGAATATTATATCCTAATAAATAAAATGCAACGGTACCAATACAGAAGTCCATCAGGTTCTTCATTGTAATATTACCTGTATTTTTTGATCTGGTAAAACCAGCCTCTACCATTGCAAATCCACATTGCATAAAAAATACTAACGCTGCTCCCATCAGGAACCAAACACTCATATCCATAATCATTTCCTCCTTTACCAAAATAAATATTAAAGTAAAAAAAATAGAGATATCAAACAAGGCTCTCTCCTTGTCTGCTTATCTCCTTCGATAATATTTATTTGCGATATTCATTTTTCAATATCCACAAGACAGTTACCTATCTGTGCCTTACTCCTCTTTGCATCTTTTATAATGCTTTGTCACCATGTTCACCGGTACGGATACGAACGGCATCTTCTACATCATACACAAAGATTTTACCATCACCAAAGTTACCGGTATTAATCTCATCTACTACCTTATCAATTAATCCTGGTGCAACTTCATCTGAGACAACGGTCTCTACTTTGATTTTCGGAAGTAATGTTACATTATAAGATGCTCCACGGTAATTCTTGATAATACCCTTCTGATTACCATATCCCATGCTGTTTACAATGTTTAAACCATTGACTTCATTGCTTTCTAAGACTGCTTTCAAGTCTTCAAGCTTTTCCGGTTTGATAATAATTTCCAGCTTTTTCATATTATCTCGTCCTCCTTCTTATTATTGTTCACAATTTATTCACCTGGTATTCAAAGATGATTCACTTTATCAACACGTTTTTTTCAAATTAGGCTGATATAGTATAGTCATAAGCAAAAGAAAAACATAACTTTAAATATTCTTTTTCATAATCTGCCAGGTAACTTAAGTTGCCTGGCATCCTCCCTTTTATGCCTCTTTTTTCCGTCTGTTCTAAGGAGAATGCCCTGCAATTAAAGTTCTTTCTTATACTTCGAAGATTAAATCTCCATAAGATGGCATTGGCCATATATCTTTGTCAACAAGCATCTCTAACTTGTCAACCGGAGCTCTTAATGCATCCATTGCTGTTTTTACAACATCTCTATAATATACAGCCTGATTTCTTCCCTCTTCCATTGTTCCACCTTTTTCTGTTACTTCTTCCAGTTTTGCCAAAGCAACCTTGGTCTCAGATAAGAGGTCAGATACTTCTGCCAGTAATTCTGTCTGAACACTGATGTCTGCATCACATACAGATTTTACAGCTGCTGCAGAAGTTGCAAGCTCTGTTGTATATTTGATAACTGCCGGGATAATCTGTTTTCCTGCAATATCAATCATAGCTTTTGCTTCGATGTTAATCTCTTTTGCGTAGGTCTCATATTCGATTTCTACACGGGAATCCAGCTCCGCTTTGGTAAATACACCAAAACGCTCGAATAAAGAAACTGCTTTTTCTGTATTCAGTGCCGGGATTGCGTCAACCATGGACTTGATGTTTGGAAGTCCACGACGCTCTGCTTCCTCTACCCATTCATCAGAGTATCCGTTTCCGTTGAATACGATTCTCTGATGCTCAGTTGCATATTTCTTAATCAGATCATGTACTGCCATATCGAAATCGTCTGCTTTTTCCAGTTCATCACACGCCTCAGAAAATGCTTCTGCTACGATTGTATTCAATACAACGTTAGGCTGTGCGATGGAATCCTGAGAACCAACCATACGGAACTCGAATTTATTTCCGGTAAATGCAAATGGTGAAGTTCTGTTACGGTCTGTTGCATCTTTCATGAAGTCAGGCAATGTCTTAACACCAGTCTCTAATTTAGAACCAGCTAAACTGTGTGTAGCTTCTCCGGTACAGATAAGCTGTGATAATACATCCTGTAACTGTTCTCCAAGATAGATAGAAACGATTGCTGGCGGTGCCTCGTTTGCGCCTAATCTGTGGTCGTTTCCAACGTCTGCTGCAGATTCACGAAGCAGATCTGCATGTTTATCTACTGCTTTTAAGATACAGGTAAGCACTAATAAGAACTGTACGTTCTCATGAGGTGTTTTGCCCGGCTCTAATAAGTTAATTCCATCATCTGTTGTGATAGACCAGTTGTTATGTTTTCCAGAACCATTGACACCTGCAAATGGCTTCTCATGAAGCAGACACTGCAAGCCATGACGACCGGCAACCTTCTTTAAGGTTTCCATTACTAACTGGTTGTGGTCTACTGCTACGTTTGCTTCGGAGTAGATTGGAGCTAACTCATGCTGTGCAGGAGCAACTTCGTTATGCTGTGTCTTTGCAGATACACCAAGTTTCCATAATTCTTTATTTACATCTCTCATGTATGCTGCAATTCTCTCACGGATGATTCCGAAGTAATGGTCATCCATTTCCTGTCCTTTTGGAGGCATTGCTCCAAATAAGGTACGTCCGGTAAAGATTAAATCTTTTCTCTTTAAATATTTTTCTCTATCTACGATGAAATATTCCTGCTCCGGTCCAACGGAAGGAGTTACTTTCTTAGATGTTGTATTTCCAAATAATTTTAAAAGACGAAGAGACTGGGTATTAATCGCTTCCATAGAACGAAGTAACGGTGTCTTCTGGTCTAATGCTTCTCCTGTGTAAGAGCAGAAAGCGGTAGGAATGCAAAGAGTTGCTCCTGCTGCATCCTGTCTTACGAATGCCGGCGAAGTACAATCCCATGCTGTATATCCTCTTGCCTCAAAGGTTGCTCTTAATCCACCGGATGGGAAAGAAGATGCGTCTGGCTCACCTTTGATTAATTCCTTACCGGAAAAGCTCATTAAAACTTTACCGTTTGGCATTGGTGCTGTAATAAAGGAATCATGTTTCTCAGCGGTTACTCCTGTTAATGGCTGGAACCAGTGTGTATAATGGGTAGCTCCTTTTTCGATTGCCCACTCTTTCATCTCATGTGCCACTACGTCTGCTGTCTCGGGATCTAATTCTTTTCCCTCTTCGATTACTTCTCTTAACTTTTTGTAGGTCTTTTTCGGAAGACGTTCCTGCATTACTGCATCATTGAATACGTTCTCGCCGAAAATATCTGCTACATTGAAATATTCTGTCTCACTCATACTATACATCCTTTCTGCCTCTCACCATAAATCCCCTGAGAAATATGATTTTTATTTTCTGCAATCAATGTATGACTTCTCTCCTCCGGTAATTCCCCAGATATAGAAAAAAGGGCATTCCAATTCCTTTGGAACACCCTTGTTCGTCACGCACATTTCATCTGCTATATCTAAAATACATGAAACTTTCTAAAAAATCAAGTCAAAGTTTATATTTTTTTTATTTTTGATACATTCTACAAATTTGTGCAAAATAATATACATTTTTTGTCGATTTTATCAATCGCCGGTTTCGAAATCAGTTGCTGCCAGGCGGTACTGCATACCCATTCTCATCTGCAACTACTTTTTCCGTACCCTCTTCTGTGCTTTTTAATGTACACATTCCGTGGTTTCCAGCGCGGACTGCATCCAGATCCTCCTGCAGAATCTGGTTAATATCTGCGTCCTCTGCATGGGCAACCCGTTCTGACATCACCATGATAAGCTCTTCATTTAAGTTCCTTACCCAGCGTCCGTTGCTGTGATCTGAAGTCAGACTGTAGTTATTCTTTACCAAATCTGCATAAGCTGCTTCATCCACTTCATATGCTGCGTTATGTAAACCAAGAAGTCCAATCTTCACAATTTCATCCGGTGTATAATCCTCAAAATCAAAGGTATGCGGAATACGGCTGGCAAGACCGGAGTTCATCTGTAAGAACGCAGACATTTCCTTCGTATATCCGGCAAAGATAATAACCATATCTTTTCTGTGGTCTTCCATAAATTTTAAAATCTCATCGATGGCTTCCTTACCAAAATCATTTTCGCTGCCCTGACTCAGGGAATATGCCTCGTCAATGAAAAGGACGCCACCCAATGCTGACTCTAAAACTTCTCTTGTCTTCTTGGCTGTCTGACCGATATAGCCTGCCACCAGATCACTTCTTGATACCTCAATAAATTTCTTCTGGCTGATAATTCCCTTCTGATAAAGAACCTCACCTACAATACGGGCTACCGTTGTCTTTCCGGTTCCCGGATTACCAAGGAATAAGGAATGCAGTGTGAAGTCACTGTTTTCCATGCCCTGTTCTTCTCTCCGGTGATTTAATTCTACCAATGAAATAAAGCGGTTTACCTGTTCCTTTACACCATTGATTCCAATCAGCTTCTGCAGACGTTCCAATGCATCCTCATCCTTCTTACCGGATGCCTGATATCTGCCCTGTGCTAAGA
Source organism: Roseburia sp. CLA-AA-H209 (assembly GCF_020687575.1). Lineage (NCBI taxonomy): Bacteria > Bacillati > Bacillota > Clostridia > Lachnospirales > Lachnospiraceae > Roseburia > Roseburia sp. CLA-AA-H209. The sequence goes on along the minus strand of NZ_JAJEQU010000008.1, from coordinate 114,390 downwards.
CTTCATCAATATCTGCTCTGGTGATAGTTTCCAAATCCTCTGTTCCCGTATTCATAACACGGTTGGCAAAGGCTTTCAGCAATTTCTCATTAAAGTTTCGAATCCAACGGGCATTGCTATGGTCTAAGGAATTACGATATGCACGTTTTACCTGCTGTGCATAGTATTCTTCATCTTCAAACTGATACTGTTTCTTTACCAGATCCTTTTCGCCAATCTCAACGATTTCATCCGGTGTATAATCCTCAAAGACAAATTTGTTTGGCACACGGGAAGTAAGTCCCGGATTGGTCTTTAAAAACTCTTCCATCTCTTTGGTATATCCGGCGAAGATAATCATGATTTCTCCACGGTGGTCTTCCATATACTTTAAGATGGTATTAATTGCTTCAATACCAAAGTCTACATTAGCATCCTTTTTATTCAGGGCATATGCCTCATCAATAAATAACACACCGCCTTTGGCTTTTTCCAATAATGCCAGTGTCTGCTGCGCCGTTCCACCTACATTCTGGGAAATAAAGTCCGGCTCGGATGCTTCTATCAATTTAAATTCATCACTCTTAAATGCTCCGGATTCAAATAAAACTTCTCCGATTAACCGGGCTACGGTTGTCTTTCCGGTTCCCGGATTTCCAAGGAATACGGAATGATAAGACTGCTCCTGCGGCTCTAATCCTTTTGCAATGCGCTGCTGGTTGAATTCCACCATACGAAGCATTTTATCAATCTCTTTCTTGACGCTGCCAAGTCCGATCAACTGATTCAACTGCTCTCTTGCACTTACCTGTGGCTTATCAGAATCTTCACTGCCATTGCCGGCATTTCCGGATGCTCTGCCATTCTTTGGATAATAAGTCTTGCAGCCCTCTTCTGCCTCAATATTCAGTTCACTTACTTCTCCACCATTATGTTTCAATTCCTTCACACTAAAAATGGAATCCTCTGTCATTCTGATATTCGGTGAATTCACATGATTTAAGGTAAGAGTGTCTCCATATACTACGGAACGATTCATGATGCCAAGGTCAATCTTGTCTTCACTCTCACCTAAAATATTCCATTCTCCAAGAATACATGCTGCTGATTCATCCTGTATCATAGCTCCTTCACGAATCACCGTATTCTTAAAGGTAGCTTTTGCATCCTCCACTTTTATAGAAGTAAATTCATTTCCCTCAGAATGTAAGCCGGAACCACTCTTCACACATATGGCTGCACTAAATCCCGGTTGCAGGATACGGGATGATACAATGCTTGCTGTACTTTTATCCAGCCATACTGCCGGATATTCTTTGTCCTTGTCACAGCCCTTAATGGTACTGTTTACAATTTCTACATTACAGCCTGCTGCATTTATGGCATTTCCATCCCCTGTCTGAAGGGTACTGTTATTCACTTTAAAATCTACATTGTCTATAATCAGCTTACAGTCCTGGAAAACGCAGTTATCCAGTTCCAGCTTACTGTTTTCGATATAGCTTTTTATATACAATTTCGGATTTTCCATGATGGTAGTGTTTTTCAAAACCACCTTTGATTCATTCTCTGCATAAATCAGCGGATATACCTCACCATCCGTCTGTGAATTTTCCAGCACGCAGTTTATCAGGCTGACTTCTGCCTGCTCTTTGCAGTTAATGATATTGGTTCTTTCCACTCCATAACAAATCCAGATGTTTTCAAATGTTACATTTGCCTGTTGATTGATATTAAATTTTCCTGTAATTACATTGGTAAAGTTCTGATTTCCACCCTCTGCCAATGTAACTTTTCCTTCAAAATGAAGGTCTTTGCTTATGGCAATGCCATCCACCACCGGCGAATAGCCTGCCTGAAACTCAATGGTATCCCCCGCAGCCGCTGCCTGAATTGCATCCGGCAGTCTCCAAGTATTATTATCTGTTCCAACCAGATATCTCATCTATTTGCTTCCTCCCTGTTTTTCCTGCAAACTACGAGAAACACGCTTTGCGAGTTTCTCGAGTTATCGTGGTGCTCGTCAAATCTGCATGCAAGCATGCGATTTTTCTCGCTACTCGCGTAAAAGAAAAAGACCTCATAGAGCAGTTCCTGCCGCCCTACAAGGTCTTTGTTTTTGCTTAATTTTGTCACTCCATAGGCTAGTAAATTTTACTCTTTAGAAATAAAATACTCTGCCTTGAAATGCAGAAAATCTGACCTTATAAAAAATATTATAGCGCGCCCACTATATTTTGTCGATACTATTTTACTTAGCATCTCTTATATTTTTAACCTATACTATAAAACCTATCAAATGTTTTTTTGAAACTGAATACTTCACAATGGATTCAATTCCCAGTAGATGACAAAAGTTTTCTTCATCGAACCTTAATTGAATAGAACTCTGCTATATCATACTGATAAATAAACGGATTTAAAAATTTTCTATTTTCAAAAAAAGACCTCATAGAACGGTTTTCCCGCTCTACAAGGTCTTTGTTTTTCATTATTTTATTCATCCCTTCGGTTAAAATTTTTTGCCTTGGGATAGATAAAAATCATTCTTATTCTGCTTTTCCAACAGAACCAAATAATTCCATTTTTTCTTTTACAGTAGCTTTGATTGCTTCTGCACCCGGAGCTAATAATTTACGTGGGTCAAATCCTTTGCCCTCTAAGTCCTTACCAGCTTCGATATATTTACGTGTAGCATCTGCAAAAGATAACTGACACTCTGTATTTACATTAATCTTAGATACGCCAAGAGAGATAGCTTTCTTAATCATATCTGCAGGAATTCCTGTACCACCGTGAAGTACTAATGGCATAGTTCCTGTCTTCTGCTGGATAGCGTCCAGAGTCTCGAAGGAAAGTCCTTTCCAGTTTGCCGGATATTTTCCGTGGATATTACCGATACCTGCTGCAAGCATATCTACACCAAGATCAGCGATTGTCTTACACTCGTTAGGATCTGCGCACTCGCCCATTCCAACTACTCCGTCTTCTTCTCCACCGATGGAACCAACCTCACACTCGATAGAAAGTCCAAGCTGATGAGCTACATTTACAAGCTCTGTAGACTTAGCAAGGTTCTCTTCAAATGGATAATGAGAACCATCAAACATGATAGATGTAAATCCAGCTTTGATACATTTATAACATCCTTCGTATGTTCCATGATCTAAGTGAAGTGCTACAGGAACTGTGATTCCAAGTTCTTCATCCATAGCTTTTACCATAGCTGCAACGGTCTTAAAACCTGTCATATATTTTCCTGCACCTTCAGATACACCAAGAATTACAGGGGATTTTAATTCTTCTGCAGTTAACAGTATTGATTTTGTCCACTCAAGGTTGTTGATATTGAACTGGCCTACTGCATAATGACCAGCTTTTGCTTTTTTTAACATTTCTGTTGCTGATACTAACATTTTGATTCCTCCATTGTTTTTTTTTCATTGTACCATGGCTTTTTCCAAAAATAAAGTTAAAAATATAACAATCATTTTACAGATGTTTCTTTATTCTTGACCATAATCTCCAAAGCCTGGTGCATATTTCTTATTTCCACTTCCTTATGGTCTCCCCCAAACTCACCATCTAAAGTCCATGGAATAATTTCTTCCGGATAAAACTTAATATTGCTGCTCTTAAATGAGTATACCAGGTCGGTATCATCCTTGCGGCTGGTTAATGCTGCAATAATCTCATTTAACTCCAGTGGATTCTTCGGTGCTTTAATCAGTGTCACCTCAAAAACACCGTCATCCAGGAGTACATTTTTACCTGTCAGGTTCTTAAATCCCCCCACAGAAATAGAATTGGTAATCATACCATAGATAAATTCGTCCTCTAATACCTCATCATCATATTCCACCCGCATCTTATAGACCGGAATGTCTAAAAGCTGTTTCATTCCTTCTAAAATATAAGCTGCGTGTCCTAATACATTCTTTAACTGCTGGCTGGTCTGATAAGATACTGCAGTAAACAGTCCAAATGCTGCCACATATACGAATGAATCTCCATTAAAATATCCTATATCTACCGGAAACCTTCTTCCCTTTACCGCTACATTTGCTGCCTTTAGCATGCTTTTAGGTATTCTTAAAGAATTGGCAAAGTCGTTGGTACTTCCTGCCGGAATATAACCAAGCAGTGTCTTTTCTTCACTTTCCATCATTCCGCTGACTGCTTCATCCAAAGTACCGTCTCCACCACTACAGACAATCAGATCATAATTCTTCGCTTCTTCTCTGACATGGTTCTGCGCATCCCCTTTGCTCTGTGTCGGATATATGGTTACTTCATAATCTGCCTTTACCATAATATCTACAATTTCTAACAGTTTATTCTTAATCAGTCCCTTGCCGGAATGTGGATTAAATATAAAAAGTAATTTCTTTTTCATTTTTTACATAACCTCTCTTTTCCTTCTAGCCCTCAGACAGGAACTGTTCCAATGTATCCAAGGCTTCCTTCTCGTCCTCACCCTCAGTAACAACTGTTACCATATCCTCATAATTCATTGCCAGTGACATCATACCCATAATGCTCTTCACATTTACTTTTTTATCTCCGGATTCAATATAAATACTGCTGGAAAAACGATTTGCAGTCTGAACAAGCAATGCAATGGGACTTGCTTCGACACCATTAACAAATTTAATGGTCACCTCTTTCTTCATCATATGTATTCCTCCTCATCCTTTTCATACTCTCATGTTTTCAGCAATTTCACTTATCTTTCTTAACCTGTGATTCACACCGGATTTTCCCACCGGCGGATTTAAGTATGCCCCCAGTTCCTTAAGAGGCGCTTCCGGGTGCTCCAAACGTACCTGTGCCATCTCGTAAAGATTATCCGGCAATTCCTGCAGTCGTCCCTTTTCCTGGATAAACTTAATATCTTCAATCTGCTTTACTGCAGCATTCACTGTCTTATTAATATTGGCAGTTTCACAATTTACCTGCCGGTTTACACTGTTACGCATCTCTTTCAAAATGCGTACATTTTCAAGGTTCATCAGTGCCACATGTGCTTCCATGATATTTAACATATCCACAATCTGTGCACCTTCTTTTAAGTATACCACATGGTGCTTCTTGCGTTCCACCACTTTCGCATCCATGCCAAAGTCACTGATTACCGTCCTGAGCTGTTCTGCCTGTTGTGGCGTTGCACATACAATTTCAAAATGATAGGATTTATGCGGGTCACTCATGGAACCCGAAGCCAGAAATGCTCCTCTTACAAATGTCCTTCTACAGCAGGACTTCTGCAGCAACATTCCATTTACTGCCTGTCGGAACGGATGCAGTGAACCGTCCTCTTCCAAAAATTTAAGTGCCATTAATACCCTGCGCATGGCATCCTGTTCTTCTATATATAACACACCCGGATTCTGTTCAGATAACTCTGCACTGATGTCAAATGCCCGCTTCAAAAGCGTATAGCACTTTTTTGCCAATCCGGCATGTTCTGTTGCAATTTCCAATCTGGGATCTGCTCCCGTCAATATCATTCTTCCGGAAAAACTTATAATTGCTGCAAGTTCTGCTAACTGGCAGTGTCTGCTTTTACTTATATGCTTCTCCAGTTCCGCCTTTACTTCTCCTGAAAAAGACATCTCATATCTCCATCTAGTGCCGCATCGTATCCTTTTCAATGTCACGATGCTCTATCTTAATTCCAAACTGTTTCTGTTTCTCCAACCGTTTAAACAATTCATTGGCAAGGGTTACGGAACGATGCTTGCCTCCGGTACAGCCAATGGCAATTACCAGCTGGCTCTTCCCCTCTGTTATGTAATTCGGTATCAGAAATTTTATCATATCTTCTAATTTATCCAGAAATACGTGGGCTTCCTTATATTGCATCACAAAATCCTGAATTTCTTTATCATTACCATTCTTTTGGCGTAAGCCTTCCACATAATAGGGATTTGGCAGAAAACGTACATCAAACACCAGATCTGCATCTGCCGGAATTCCATACTTGAATCCAAAGGATAAAATTGTGATAAATAAATTCTTAAATTCCTGATTCTCTACAAATATTTTATTTAATTCTGTTTTTAATTCTCTGGTCAGAAGATGACTGGTATCTATAATGTAATTTGCCTGTTTCTTTAAGAATTCCAATCTTCTTCTTTCTTCTTCGATGCCTTTATCGACACGATCGCTTCCTGCCAGTGGATGACTTCTTCTGGTTTCTTTATAACGTTTTACCAGCACACCATCCTCTGCATCCAAAAACAGTACATCAAATTCTTTTCCTTCACCTCTCAGGTGGTCAAGAATATCCTGCAAATCTTCCAATGCCTGTCCGCTTCGGATATCCACACCCACAGCAACCTTCTGAAGCTCGGTATTTCTTAAATCTGCCAACTCTATAAACTTTTCAATCAGCGGAATCGGTAGATTATCGACACAATAAAATCCGATATCCTCCATCATCTTAAGTGCTGTACTCTTTCCAGCCCCGGACATTCCTGTCAGAATTACCAGTTTCATGAAAATTCTCCTAACCTTCTTACTTCCGGCTCCAGTCTTACCTGAAACTCCTGTTCTACTTTTTCCTGCACCCTGCGCATCAGCTCTTCCACTTCTGCTGCAGTTGCCTGCCCACGGTTTATAACAAAGCCACAATGTTTCTCGGATACCTGGGCATCTCCCACACGATAGCCTCTTAACCCGGCATCCATAATCAGCTTTCCGGCAAAATAGCCTTCCGGCCGCTTAAAGGTACTTCCTGCACTTGGGAATTCCAACGGCTGCTTCTCCTGCCGTTTCTGGCGGAGTTCCTGCATGACAGCTTCAATTTTCTCTTTTTCTCCGGATACTAATTTTAACGTTACACCCAGCACTACTTCCCCGGTCTCCATGACACGGCTGTGTCTGTAACTTAAGGAAATCTCTTCTACCGGAACTTCTACCACTTCACCATCTTTGGTCAAAAGATCCGCAGATACTAAAATATCCTTCATCTCTCCGCCATAAGCACCGGCGTTCATCACAACTGCACCTCCGATGCTTCCCGGAATTCCTGCTGCAAATTCCATGCCGCCTAAGGATGCTTCCAGTGCCTTGTGTGCAACCTTCGAAAGCAATGCTCCCGCTTCAGCACGGATCATATTTTCCTTTACTTCAATGGAAGAAGCATTTGCGCCAAATTCAATGACCACTCCGGGAATTCCCTTATCGCCCACCAGAAGATTGCTTCCGTTTCCAATAATCGTATACGGAATCTTCTTTGCTCTGCACAATGTGATGACATCCACTGCCTCTTTGATGGTCGGCATCAGAAAAATCTCTGCCATACCCCCAATCCGGAATGTGGTATGACGGCTCATCGGCTCCTGCAAGCGTATTCTGTTTTCATCTACAATTGTTTTAATGGCTTCTATCCAGTCTTCTCTCACCATTTGCTTCTCCCATTTTATATTTCTCTATGAAGCCAAAAATGCTACATAACCTTTATATGCTTCATATAAATCTGCTTTACTGATAATTTCCCATGGTGCATGCATATTTAAAACTGCCACACCACTGTCAATTACCTGCATTCCATAATTTGCCAGAATATACGCGATGGTTCCGCCGCCACCCTGGTCTACTTTACCTAATTCTGCAGTCTGATAAAATACATTACCATCGTCCATCACTGCACGCAATTTTCCAACATATTCTGCACTGGCATCATTAGAACCTGACTTTCCTCTGGAACCGGTATATTTATTAAATACCATTCCTTTTCCAAAATATGCTGCATTTTTCTTATCCATAACGGACGGATAATTGGGGTCAAATGCCGCACTGACATCAGAGGATAATACATGGGAATTCTGCAATGCACGACGCAGTGCAAGTTCTGTATACTGTCCTGCTGCTGCCATCACTTCTGCTGTCATATTTTCAAAAAATCTCGACTGCATCCCGGTTGCTCCCACGCTGCCGATTTCTTCTTTATCTACTAGGAGACATACACTGGTATATTCCGGTGTTTCGTTTTTTGCCAGCATTGCCTCAAAGGATGGATACGCACAGACTCTGTCATCATGTCCGTACCCCATAATCATGCTCCGGTCAAATCCATAATCTCTTGCTTCTCCGGCTGGTACTACTTCAATCTCTGCGGACAGGAAATCTTCTTCCTCAATTCCATATTCCGCTTTTAAGATTCCAAGGATATTTTCTTTTACCGTATCCTTGGCATTTTCTTTTTCTTCACCTGCAAGCGGAATACTTCCAATCAGAAGGTCTAAGTTTTCTCCTTCAATAACCTTTGCTGCTTTCTTTTCCATCTGCTCACCGGCAAGATGAATCAGTAAATCACTGACACCAAATACCGGGTCTCCCGGCTTATCTCCAATATTTACCTCTACTACACTTCCGTCTTTCTTTGCCACTACACCATGCAATGCCAGCGGAAGTGTTACCCACTGGTATTTCTTCACACCACCATAATAATGGGTATCTAACATAGCAAGCCCGGTATCTTCATAGAATGGATTCTGTTTTAAATCCATTCTCGGAGAATCCACATGTGCGCCGAGAATCCGCATGCCCTCTTCCATTGGTTTCTTTCCTACAATGAACATAGCAAGTGCTTTTCCATTATTATCTGCATACACTCTTGCACTGGATTCCAGTTTTATTCCTTCTGCAATCACTTTCTTTATATCAAGATATCCTGCTGTCTCTGCCCGCTCTACCAAAGTGCGTACACATTCTCTTTCTGTCTTACATGCTGATATAAATTTACGATACTCTTCTGCAAATTCAAAAACTTTCTTCTTCTCTTCTTCACTGTAATGATTCCATGCTACTTCTCGTTCCATATGAATGAATCTCCTTTTACTCTTCTTCCTCGTCGTCCTTCTTGTTCAGATTTGCCTGTACACGACGATACAATTCCTGAGCTGCATTGTAACCCATCTTCTTCTGTCTGTGGTTAACGGCTGCAGCCTCGCAGATAACTGCCAGATTTCGGCCTGGACGGATTGGAAGGGAATGACATACTACTTTATTTCCAAGTAACTCTGTATATTCTTCCTCAAGACCAAGGCGGTCATACTCATTATCTTTCTTCCAGTCTTCCAGTTTAATTACGAGATCGATATTCTGTTTCTCTTTTACACACTCAACACCGAACAAAGTCTTTACATCAATGATTCCGATACCTCTTAACTCAATGAAGTATCTGGTGATATCCGGTGATGTGCCGGTTAAGGTATGCTCATTGATTTTACGGATTTCTACCACATCATCTGTTACCAGACGATGTCCTCGCTTAATCAGTTCCAGTGCTGCTTCACTCTTACCGATTCCGCTTTCACCGGTAATCAGAAGTCCCTCACCGTAAACGTCTACCAGCACACCATGGATGGTAATACACGGAGCAAGCTCTTCACTTAAAAGATAAATCAGCTCCGCCATGAATTCTGATGTGCTTCTGCCTGTTCCGAATACCGGCACATTATTTTCCTTTGCCCTCTGTAAGAACAGGTCATCCGGCTGTAAATCCCTGCAGAAAATAACACATGGTATATCATATTTTAAGAACCGGCTGTAAATGCTGTCCTTTTCTGAAACATTCAAATGCTGCAGGTATGTATATTCTACCATACCGATAATCTGTACACGGGACTGCTCGAAATGTTCAAAATATCCGCTCAGCTGTAATGCCGGACGGTTTACATCCGCAAGTCTGATGCGGTGTCCCTTTAATTCCATATCCTCAATATATTTCTTTAACTGCAGTTTTTTTACGATTTTCTCAATTCCTACACCTTCCATGGCATGACTCCTTCCTTATCTTCGCCCCTGTATTTTTATAATTCTTTACTGTTCTAATAATTTGAAACGATCTACCAGTTCATCTAAAGAAGTTGCCTCTGCAGACAATTCTTCACTGGTTGCTGATGCCTCCTGGGATGCTGCAGAATTGGTCTGAATAACATCATCAATCTGTTTTACACCATCTTCAATTTCTTTTACTGACACTGCCTGGCGGTCAGAAGCAATTCTGATATTAGCAACTTCTGTAATAATAGTATCCAGTTCTGTAATAACCTTATTTAATGATTCCGATGTCTGCTGTGTTACTTCATTTCCATGTTCTACTTCTACCTGGTTTGTCTCCAGTAAATGCTTGGATGTCTCTGCAGATTCTGCACTGCTTTCAGCCAGCATACGAATCTGCTCCGCAACAACTGCAAATCCCTTTCCTGCTTCTCCAGCTCTTGCCGCCTCAATGGATGCATTCAGGGAAAGAAGGTTAGTCTGGCTTGCAATACCATCAATTTCAGTAATAACTCTTTCCAGCTCTTTGGATGTTGTCGAGATACGTTCCATTGCCTCCATAAGTTCCCGCATCTTGTTCTGGCTGACATTTGCTTCCATTCCTACGCTCTTTGCACGGTCATGTACAATATCTGTTGACTTGCTGTTTGCAACAACCTGCTCTGTAACCTTTGAAACATTCTCCACCAGATTATCTACTGCAATAGACTGGTCTGTTGCACCCTTTGCCAGATCCTGGGAGCTGATTGCAAGCTGTTCAGAACCGGCGGCTACCTGATTAGAAGATTCCTTAATCAGACATAATGTACTGCTTACGTTCTGGATGGTGCTTACCAGTTCTTCCATCACTGTTTCAAATTCTCCCACATATGCTTCTTTGCATGAAGAATGTACGGTATAATTACCCTGTGCAAATTCTTTTAAAATATTCTGTAAATCGCCAACAATTTTCTGTAAAGTATCTTCCATATTACGGAACTGGTTTGCCAGTTCTCCGATTTCATCTTCTGACTGATAAGTTACTTTCTCATGTAATTCTCCATGGGAAAGATGCTCTGCTACATCTTTTAATTCCCGGATTGGTTTTACAATATAATAAATTAACCACTTGGATTCCCGGCCGGTTAAAGTAACACTTACTACTACGATTGTCAGCATAATCACAATGCAGATAACCAGAACCGGAATACGGAACGCATCCGGCACCACTGACAGCAGAATCAATCCCAGGCAGGCTAACGCTACTGTTGTAAAATACAGCCTGAATATCATGTTAAATGCATCATTAACTTTTTTCTTGATACTTTTGTTTTTGAATTTTTCTTCTTTGGTCATAGTAATTCTCCTTTTTCTTTTTCTTTTTCCTCTCCCCTGTGGAAAAAGCGGAATACTTCTTCCGCTGCTTTTTCGTTCATCGCTTCTGTCCCAGACAATTCTTCTATGGATGCACTGCGAATTGCGTCTAAGGACTGGAACCTTCGCATCAGCGCCTTTCTTCGTGCCGGCCCGATTCCCGGGATATCATCCAGCACAGAATGCACCTGTTCCTTACTTCGTAAAGAACGATGATATTCTATAGCAAACCGATGTGCTTCATCCTGTATTCTTGTAATCAGATGAAATCCTTCACCGGAAGTGTCTATCGGTATCTCTATATTCTGATAATATAATCCTCTCGTCCTGTGATGATCATCTTTTACCATTCCACAGACCGGTATGGAAAGATGCAGTTCATCCAGCACCTGAAGAGCAATATTTACCTGACCTCTTCCACCATCCATCATAATCAAATCCGGGAATTTTGTAAATCCCCCATATTGGTCATCCAGCCCTTTTTTTTGTAAAATTTTCCTTTCTTCCTGTCCATGGGTAAATCTGCGGGTCAGAACCTCGTGCATGGATGCATAATCATCCGGTCCCGTAATAGTTCTTAACTTAAATTTCCGGTAATCACTGCGCTGTGGTTTTCCCTTTTCATAAACCACCATGGAACCTACCGTTTCAAATCCATTGATATTGGAAATATCATAGGCTTCCACGCGTTCTAACTTTTCTAAATCCAGCCAGGATGCAATTTCTTTCATTGCACCGATTGTCCTGCCTTCTTCACGCTTTAGTTTTTCCCTGTCCTGGGACAATACCAGTGCGGCATTTTTCTCTGCCAGCTCTACCAGTTTTTCCTTCATTCCTTTCTGTGGTACCCGGAGTACTACCTTCTGACCACGCTTCTTAGTCAGCCAGTCTTCAATAACTGCTGCATCCTCAACTGCATATTGCAGCATGATTTCCTTTGGGATATATGGTGTTCCGGAATAGAACTGCTTTAAAAATGTTGCCAGTATCTGTTCCTTACTGTCTTCATTGGCAATAGTTACATAAAAGTGTTCTCTTCCTATAAGCCTGCCACTCCGGATAAAGAATACCTGAACTACCGCATCCCGGTCATCGGCTGCAAGAGCTATTATATCTTTATCCTCTCCGTCGGAACTGGTGATTTTCTGCTTCTGTGCCACCTGTTTTACACTGTTTAAAAGTTCCCGGTACTCAATTGCCCGCTCAAAATCCATATTTTCCGATGCCTGCATCATCCGCTCTTCTAATTCTTTTAAAACCGGCTGATAATTGCCATTTAAGAAATCTACTGCCTGATTGATTTTCTCCCGGTACTCCTCTTTGGAAATATACCCCTGACAGGGTGCCTGACACTGATGAATATGGTAATTAAGGCACGGACGTTCTTTTCCAATATCTCTTGGCAATACCCGGTTGCAGGTTCTTAAATGATAAATTTTTTTCAACAAATCTATCGTATCTTTCACCGCACCGGCACTGGTATATGGACCAAAATATCTGGATTTGTCTTTTTTCAGCTGACGGCAAAAGAGAACCCTGGGGAATTCTTCCCCCAGAGTCACCTTTATATAGGGATAAGTCTTATCATCCCGGAGCATGGTATTATACTTCGGTCTGTACTCTTTTATTAAATTGCATTCTAATACCAGTGCTTCTAATTCCGAATCAGTGATAATATATTCAAACCGGGTAATCTTCTTTACCATCTGGTCTTTCTTGATTCCTTCGTCATGACACGCCTGAAAATACTGACGTACCCGGTTCCGAAGGCTTACTGCCTTACCTACATAAATAATGGCATCACTGGCATCATGCATGATATAGACCCCCGGCTGATCCGGAAGCTTCTTTAATTCTTCTTTAATATTAAACGTCATTCCCGTTCTCTTCTTTTTGGTCCTCTTCTTCCTTCTTTTCCTCATCCGGATCCGGCAGCCCTTTTAACTCACGGAATATCTTCATAAATTCTTTACCCGTAATGGTTTCATGTTCATATAAATAATCCGCAATATGGTCTAATACCTCGCGATTCTCTTCTAAGAGCTGATATGCCTCCTGATAGCAGTTATGAATCATGGTACGGACTTCTTCATCAATCTGTGCCGCTGTCTCATCGCCGCAATTCAAATGTGCTGCACCATCCAGATATGCATTATCTACAGAAGCCAAACTCATCATGCCAAATTTATCTGACATACCAAACTGTGTAATCATTGCCCTTGCAATCTTGGTCGCATTTTCAATATCATTTGCTGCTCCACTGGTTGCAGAATGGAATACCAGTTCCTCTGCTGCACGGCCTGCCATATAAGTCGTTATCTTGGCAATTAATTCATCCTTGGTCTCAAGAAATTTCTCTTCTTCCGGTGTCTGCAAGGTGTATCCCAATGCCCCCATGGTTCTTGGTACGATAGTAATTTTCTGTACCGGTTCTGTATTCTTCTGTAATGCAGTAACCATTGCATGACCTACTTCATGATAAGAAACAATCTTCTTCTCATGATTACTCATGGCACGGTCTTTCTTCTCTTTTCCACCAACTGCCACGATTTCAAAGGCTTCAAACAAATCACTCTGATTTACAAATTTACGGTTATGTTTTACTGCATTAATAGCCGCTTCATTAATCATATTTGCAAGATCGGAGCCAACCAGTCCAGCACTTGCCAGAGCAATTGCTTCCAAATCTACGGATTCATCCATATGCACATCTTTGGAGTGTACCTTCAGCGTCTCAAGACGACCCTTCAAATCCGGTTTGTCTACAATAATTCTACGGTCAAACCGGCCCGGGCGAAGTAACGCTTTATCCAGTACTTCCGGACGGTTTGTTGCTGCCAGAACTAAAAGCCCCTTTGAAGTATCAAATCCATCCATCTCTGCCAGCAGCTGGTTTAAGGTCTGCTCACGCTCATCATTTCCACCGCCGAATCTGCTGTCACGGCTCTTGCCGATGGCATCAATCTCATCAATAAATATGATACATGGTGCCTGTTTCTGGGCATCCTTAAACAAATCTCTTACCCGGGATGCACCGACACCTACAAACATCTCTACAAAGTCAGAACCGGCCAGTGAGAAGAACGGAACATTTGCTTCTCCGGCAACTGCCTTGGCAAGCAGCGTTTTACCGGTTCCAGGAGGTCCTACAAGCAATGCTCCCTTCGGAAGTTTTGCTCCGATTTCACGGTATTTTTTCGGATTATGCAGGAAATCTACCACTTCCTGTAAAGATTCTTTTGCTTCATCCTGTCCGGCAACATCCTTAAAGGTTACACCGGTTGTCTTTTCTACATATACTTTGGCATTGCTCTTGCCGACTCCCATCATTCCGCCACCGGCCTTCTTCATGACTGCGCCAAAAATAATCCAGATAATAATCAAAGGCAATACAATACTTAAAATATTAAATACCCATGTCGATGTATTATTCGGAATATATCCGTCAATTTCTACCTTGTGTTTATTTAAGAGATCTAATAAATTTTCATCTTTAATAAATCCGGTATAATAGGTCATCTTTACCAACGTCTTATCATCTGACTTTGGTGTGATATTATACTGGTTTGCACCTACTTCGACCTTTTCTACCTTGTCATCCTTTACCATCTGGACAAATTCCGTATAGGTAATCCGCTGGGAAGTCATATCTGCACTGCAACGGTTTAAAAGACTCATAAAGAACAGCGTCACAAGAGTAATGATAACAAATGCCAGTATCATCTGGCCATTACCGCCCTTTTTATCGCCGTTCTGATTATTATTCCCATTATTCTGGTTATTATTTCCACCATTCTGATTATTATTTCCATTATTAAACAGGTTATCCATTGTATCCTCCGTATATGATTCTCGAAACTCTCCCAAAATATAGTTCTTATTATATGTAATCTGCCCGGATAAATCAATAATAACTCTGTTAAGTTTTCCTTTCTTTTCTAAATATTTTATAAATTTTTGTGGATTTATTTTTACTGTCGTTGTATAATAGACTAAGTTTGAGAAAAAATGAGACCGACGGCGCATTCACTGTCGGTCTATCTAAGTTTTAACCATATACACACATTTAAGGAGGAACTACCATGCCTGTAAAATACGTCTTTGTCACCGGTGGAGTTGTTTCCGGTCTCGGAAAAGGCATTACTGCTGCATCACTTGGCCGTCTGTTAAAAGCCAGAGGCTACAAGGTTACTATGCAGAAATTTGACCCGTATATCAATATTGACCCGGGTACCATGAATCCAATCCAGCACGGTGAAGTTTTCGTTACCGATGATGGAGCAGAAACCGACCTGGATTTAGGCCATTATGAACGTTTCATTGATGAAAGTCTTACCAAGAATTCTAACGTTACTACCGGAAAGGTTTACTGGTCTGTACTTCAGAAAGAACGCCGTGGAGACTTTGGTGGAGGTACTGTTCAGGTAATTCCACATATTACCAATGAAATCAAGAGCCGATTCTACCGTAACTTTACTTCCAATGATACCCATATTGCCATCATTGAAGTAGGTGGTACTGTTGGAGATATTGAAAGCCAGCCTTTCTTAGAGTCCATCAGACAGTTCCAGCATGAAGTCGGACATGAAAATGCAATTCTGATTCATGTAACACTGATTCCTTATATCAAGGCATCCGGTGAATTAAAGACCAAACCGACACAGTCCAGTGTAAAGGAATTACAGGGAATGGGTATCCAGCCGGATATTATCGTATGCCGTTCCGAGCATCCTTTAGACCAGGGCTTAAAAGATAAAATTGCTTTATTCTGTAATGTGCCAAATGACCATGTGCTGCAGAATCTGGACGTAGAATATCTCTACGAAGCACCACTTGCCATGGAAAAAGAAAATCTGGCAAAGGTTGCCTGTGATTCTCTTCATCTTCCATGTCCGGAGCCGGATTTAAAAGACTGGACCGATATGGTTGAAGCATTACGCAATCCGATTCAGGAAGTAAATATCTCCTTAGTCGGAAAATATACACAGCTTCATGATGCTTATATCTCTGTTGTAGAAGCATTAAAACATGGTGGAATTGCCGAGCGTGCAACCGTTAATTTAAACTGGGTAGATTCCGAATTATTAAATGATGAAAACGCAGAAGAAATTCTTGGTAATTCTGACGGAATTATTGTACCGGGTGGTTTCGGTGACCGTGGTGTAGAAGGAATGATTACTGCTGCAAAATATGCAAGAGAACATAAAATTCCATACCTTGGTCTCTGTCTTGGTATGCAGGTTGCTATCATTGAATATGCAAGACACGTCTGCAAACTCAATGACGCGCACAGCATCGAATTGGACCCGAATACCACACATCCTGTTATTGCTCTGATGCCGGATCAGGATGGCATTGAAGACATCGGTGGAACCTTACGTCTCGGTTCTTACCCATGTGTTCTGGATACTGCTTCCCTTGCTTATCAGGTTTACGGAGAAGAAACCATCCACGAAAGACATCGTCACAGATACGAAGTGAACAATGATTACCGTAACATTCTTACTGAAAACGGTATGAAGCTGTGTGGTCTTTCTCCGGATGGACGTATCGTAGAAATGGTAGAAATTCCTGGACACCCTTGGTTCGTTGCAACCCAGGCCCATCCAGAATTAAAATCCAGGCCAAACCGTCCACATCCTTTATTCAAAGGCTTTATTAAAGCAGCAACTGAAATCAGAAAGCAGAAATAGACTTTATTTTAAAAACAGCCTGTGATTTTCATGATACATCATGAAAATCACAGGCTGTTTCTGTTTTACAAATATAACCAAAAATCAAAGCAGTACTGCTTACTTTCTTTCTCCGTCTAAGAAACGCATCTCGCCCTCTTCCCCTTCTTCCGGTTTTGAGAAGCCAATCATTCTGGCCTTTTCTCCATTTAAAAGACGCAGGCACTGTGGACAAAGTGTTCCAAAGGAAACCGGCTGTCCGCACCGGGAACAATAATTCGACATAATACCTGCTTTATCCTTTTCTTTATATTCAATTCTTCCCTCTTTAATCCACTGCTTTACCATTCGTACCGGAATATCAAAATACTCTGCCACCTGATATTCATTTACATCATTGTTTCGTACAAATTCCCGCACTTTATCAAAAAGAAGCAGTTCCTCACAGGCATAACAGTATTCCCTGTCTGACAAAGGCGGCAATGCCTTTCTGCACATCTTACAATACTTAACTTCTGTCTCCATTCTTCCCATCACCTGCTAACTGTATTTATTCTGTATCTTCTGAAGATATGTCACATATTTTTCTCTCATCTCTGCCGGCTCGATAATCTCAACCTTTTCTCCAAGACCACAAAGCCAGCCGTAAAACTGTCCGCTGACTGCCACATGAAGTCTTGCTCTAAAATGCATATCATCTGCTTTTCTGACATTTACTTCCTGCCCAAACCGGTCAATCACCACACCAATCATATCATTTTCACAAAGCAGTGTCACCGTTTCTTCCTCACCGGCAAACATACCAAAAGTTTTCTTTGAATAAGATGCAATATCAAAGGTTTCAAACTGCTTAAGACCTTCCCGTTTCTTTCTGGTCAGTGAAATCTTAAGCATCTTATCCACGCGGAAATGCTTGATAATCTTATCTTCCTCATCATATGCTATAAGATAATAATTCTCATCATCCCAGGAAAGCACCAGCGGACTCACCTCGTAAAATGCTCCGTCCCGCCGAAGCTCCATTTCCTTTTCGATATTCCACGAAAAATACTGGAAACGGATTTTTACATCTCCGGAAATTCCGTTGTAAATCATATCAATGTTATAATAAATATTCTCATTAATGGTCTTATTCCGGTTGGTTACCACTACCTGACGCTGAAGCTGTTTTGCCTCATAGACGCTGACCAGCTTCTCCAACTTATGTATCAGCTCTCTTGATTTCTTCTGTGTAATGAACTTCGATGACTGCACCGCATCCACCAAAAGTTTCAATTCTGCCAGTTCAAAATCACGGCTTCCGATATAATATCCGCCTCGGTACTCCTGTTCCCTTAAAATATCCACACCAAAGTCCTGCAGCATCTCCAAATCCCGATAAATACTTTTGCGTTCTGCCGAAATACCTTTCTGATTCAGATATGCTATAATATCCCTCATCCTGACAGCATGCTTCTCATCCGTCTGTTCATACAGCAGTTCTAATATATATAATATTTTCAGTTTCTGATGCTCTGTTTTTCCCATAGTTCTAGTATAGCATAGGGCAAAACTTTGTGATACCTGTTTTTCAAATTTTCTGACATTTTCTCGTCACTCGCCTAAATTATGTTTTTCATTTTACTGTAAAAAAGGAATTGTCACCCATTCCAATTCATGTTATAATATGTATAAATAAAGATTGAATTACCAAGAGATGAGAGCAAGGTAAAGAAGAGCGAGAGTATCGCTTTTATTTATCTTGCTTTTTTTGTTGCCAGCAGAAAGGAGTTTTATATGTACGATATTGCAATTATTGGTGCCGGAGTCACCGGCTGTGCCATTGCCAGAGAGTTATCCCGCTATCAGGCAGGCATCTGTGTCATTGAACGGGAAGAGGATGTCTGCTGCGGAACCTCCAAAGCCAACAGTGCCATTATCCACGCCGGATTTGACGCAAAACCGGGCACACTGAAAGCAAAGCTTAATGTAGAAGGAAATGCCATGATGGATACTCTCTCTAAGGATCTGGACATTCCTTTTGTACGAAACGGTTCTCTGGTGGTCTGCACCGATGAACAGGATGCCAGCGAATTGGAACGTCTTTTGGAACAGGGGAAAGAAAACGGGGTCAAAGACTTACGCATTCTTGACCGCGAAGCCTTACACACCATGGAACCAAATTTAGACAATCATGTCACAAGTGCTCTCTACGCGCCCACAGGTGGTATTGTCTGTCCGTTTCATATGACAATTGCCTTCGCAGAAAATGCCGTTGCAAATGGCGTTGAATTCTTTTTAAATACTGCTGTAACTTCTATCACCAGCCTAGAAGATGGATACCTGATTTCCACTGATAAGCAGGATATCACCGCAAAAACTGTTATCAACGCTGCCGGTGTATATGCCGATGTTTTTCACAATATGGTAAGCAGCAAAAAACTTCACATTACCGCCCGGAAAGGTGAATACCAGCTTCTTGATAAATCTGCCGGAACTCATGTATCCCATACGATTTTCCAGCTACCGGGTAAAATGGGAAAAGGTGTCCTGGTTACTCCTACGGTTCACGGCAATCTTCTCGTTGGTCCGACCGCAGAGGATACCGATAACAAAGAAGGTATCAATACCACCAGAGAAGGACTTGCTTCTCTTTCCGAAAAAGCCTCTCACAGCGTTAAGAATCTTCCGATGCGTCAGGTCATTACTTCTTTTGCCGGACTTCGTGCCCATGAAGATAATGGCGACTTTATCATTGGCGAAGCAGCTGATGCTCCCGGCTTCTTTGATGCCACTGGTATCGAATCTCCAGGGCTCTCCTCTGCACCAGCCATTGGCGTCATGATGGCCAGACTGGTGCAGGATAAGATGCATTTAACCAAAAAAGAAAATTTCATTGCCACCCGCAAAGGAATTTTAAGACCAGAAGAGCTTTCCTTAGAAGAAAGAAATGAACTGATCAAAAAGCAGCCTGCCTATGGAAACATTATCTGCCGCTGTGAAATGATTTCAGAAGGAGAAATTCTCGATGCTATTCACCGCCCGCTGGGTGCCCGCTCTTTAGATGCCATCAAGCGTCGTACCAGAGCAGGCATGGGACGCTGTCAGGCAGGTTTTTGTTCCCCGCGTACCATGGAAATTCTTTCCAGAGAAGTTCCTATAGAAATGACGGACATCAGCAAATGTGGTGGCTCTTCACAGTTTGTCTATGGATATAACAAAGAGATTCAGGAGGAAATGCCATGAAATCACATGATTTAGTAATCGTTGGCGGCGGTCCTGCAGGACTTGCAGCCGCTGTATCCGCAAAAGAAAATGGAATAAATGATATTCTCATTATTGAACGTGACAAAGAACTGGGCGGCATCTTAAACCAGTGCATACACAACGGTTTTGGCCTTCATACCTTTAAGGAAGAGCTGACCGGGCCGGAATATGCTTCCCGCTTTATTGAAAAAGTACTCGCTCTTGGCATCTCTTACAAATTAAACACTATGGTAATGGATATCTCCCATAAGAAAAAAATAACTGCCATGAACCGGAAAGATGGCATGTTTGAGATTCAGGCAAAAGCAATTATCCTTGCCATGGGCTGCAGGGAACGGAGCCGTGGTGCCCTTAATATTCCGGGCTATCGTCCGGCAGGTATCTACTCCGCCGGAACGGCACAGCGTCTTGTCAATATGGAAGGCTATATGCCGGGCAGGGAAGTCGTTATCTTAGGCTCCGGTGATATCGGTCTGATTATGGCACGCCGCATGACCTTAGAGGGCGCCAAAGTAAAAGTCGTAGCAGAACTGATGCCTTATTCCGGTGGTCTCAAGCGTAATATTGTTCAATGTCTGAATGACTTTGATATTCCGTTGAAATTAAGCCATACCGTTATTGATATTGAAGGAAAAGAGCGTGTCACCGGTGTTACCATTGCAGAAGTCGGCTCCGATGGAAGGCCAATTGCCGGTACAGAAGAATATTATTCCTGCGATACGCTCCTTTTATCCTGTGGTCTGATTCCGGAAAATGAATTAAGCCGCGGTGCCGGTGTCACTTTAAATCCGGTCACCTCCGGTCCTGTTGTAAATGACAGCTTAGAAACCAGTATTTCCGGTGTTTTTGCCTGTGGAAATGTCCTGCATGTCCATGACCTGGTGGATTATGTTTCTGAAGAAGCCGGTATCGCCGGAGCGAATGCTGCACATTATATTTTATCCGGCAATACTGCTGATGCATGTAATACCAGCAGCCAGCATTCCAATGCATCCGTTTCCGAATGCAGCCAGCCATCTGTCGAAATTATTCCAACCGGTGGCGTCCGCTATACCGTTCCAAAATACATCCGGCCGGAGGCTATGGCAGACAAAGTTACTGTCCGGTTCCGTGTGGGACAAATTTATAAAAACTGCGGAATTGCTACTTACTTCGGCAAAGAACGTATCAGCTTCCGGAAACGTCCGGTTATGGCTCCGGGCGAAATGGAATCCGTTGTCCTTACCAAAGAACAGCTTACCAACTGCCCTGATTTAGAGCAGATTACCATTTGTATAGAGGAGGCGTAAGAGGATGGAAAAACGTGAATTAACCTGTATCGGCTGCCCTTTAGGCTGCTCCATTACCGTAACCATGGAAAATGCAGAAATTCTTGATGTTACCGGCAACACCTGCAAACGCGGCGATGCTTATGCCCATAAGGAAGTTACCCATCCAACCAGAATCGTAACTTCTACCGTCCGGGTATCCGGTGGCACGATTCCGATGGTGTCCTGCAAAACCAAAGAGGATATCCCAAAAGAAAAGATTTTTGCAATTATCAATGCTCTCTGTGGCGTCACTGTTCCTGCACCGGTTTCTATCGGAGATATTCTGGTTCAGGACGTTGCAGGTACCGGCGTGGATATTGTTGCCACAAAAAATGTTCCTGCAAAATTATAATCTCATTGTTATCAAATGATTCACATCATTCTGATAAATATTTATTCCAGGGGAATAACTGTTTTGGTGCGCCAGTATCTGATTGAGGGGTCGGATGCTGGCGTACTTGTTTTTACATGCGTTCCGTATGTTCATAAAATTCCGCAAATTTATATTTTTTATCCTATAGTTTTCCTTTATCATTTCCGGAAATGACGGTATAATATTTATAAATACGAAAATACGATGCGTAGAAAGGCGGTTTTACTATGCTTTCAAATTGTAAAGATGCTATGGATAATTCTCCGATTATTGCAGCCATCAAGGATATGGCAGGATTGAAAAAATGTCTCACCTGCGACAGTCAGGTTATTTTTATCCTGTTTGGAGACATCTGCAATATTGCAGATATTGTAGATAAGGTCAAAGCTGCAGGGAAAACGGCTATGGTACATATCGATTTAATCAATGGCCTGTCCGGAAAAGAGATTGCTGTGGATTTCATCCGCAAATACACCCACGCCGACGGAATTATCACTACAAAACCAGTCCTTATCAAACGAGCCAGGGAATTAGAGCTTTCCACGATTCTGCGATTCTTCGTCATTGATTCCATGGCTTATGACAGCATTGAAAAGCAGCTTCGTTCTGTAAAACCGGATTACATTGAAATCCTGCCGGCACTAATGCCTAAGGTTGTATCCCGCATATGCCGGCTTTCAAAAGTTCCGGTTATTACCGGCGGACTCATTTCCGATAAAGAAGATGTAGTTTCCATGCTGAATGCTGGAGCAGTCTGCATCTCATCTACGAATCCGGATGTGTGGTTTTTGTAATATGATTTTCAATTAATTTTATACAATTTCTATTTGTAACGAATCAGGAGGTTTCCTATGACAGAATCAGAAAAAATGAAGCTGGGACTTTGGTATGATGCCAATTATGACCAGGAATTATCAGAAGAACGTGAGAAAGCCGAAGATTTATATTTCACTTTCAACCATACTGCACCAAAGGAAAAGGAGCTGCGGGAAGATATTCTTAAAAAACTGCTTCCAAAAATGGGTGAACGTGTTACCATTCTCTCCCCATTTTATACCGATTATGGTTATAACTGTAACATTGGCTCTGATTGCTTTATCAATCACAATGCCTATCTGATGGACTGTGCTCCAATCACTCTTGGCAGCCACTGTTTTATCGGCCCAAACTGCGGCATGTATACAGCCGTTCATGCTACTATCGCCGAAGAACGCAATCTTGGGCTGGAAAAGGCGCTTCCGATTACTATTGGCGATAACGTCTGGATGGGCGGTGATGTCACCATTCTTCCAGGTATCACCATTGGTGGAAATACCATTATCGGTGCCGGAAGCGTCGTCACAAAGGATATTCCTTCCAATGTCGTTGCCGCCGGTAATCCATGCCGTGTTCTCCGCCCAATTACAGAGGCCGACCGCATTGCAAAGAAATAATGCATTTCATTATAATTACTTCTTTCTTCAAAATATTCTTCCTTTTTAATCTACTTTCTTATTCTTCTTATCAACACACCATTTGACAAAAGTGTGGAATCAATGTAGTGGCGGGCAAGCAGGATTTCTCCCTGCTGTTCCACTTCTACATCTTCTTCACAGCAGTTGATGATTACCTCCACATAACAATCCGGAAAATCCACTTTCCGGAACTGGATAACACGCTTGTACTTGGCATAATCATTTGGGAAATGGAAATTGCGGCTTTTTAAAAGAGGTTCCTGTCTGCGCAGATGAATCAATGTTGCAATAATTTTGCTGCGCTCAGCATATTTTCCAGCCTCAATATCCTTCCAAGGCATACAACGTCTGCAATCCGGATCATAGCTTCCCTCCATTGCAATTTCCGTTCCGTAATAAATGCAAGGACTGCCCGGCATTGCAAATAATACTGCAATCTGCGCAAAATACTCATCCAGATTTTTCACATCCGAGCGAAGCCGCTTTGTATCATGAGAATCCAGAAGATTGAAAAGCACATCATTGGTCTGCTGCATATAGCTTGTATAGCAGCGGTTAATCGTATACTCAAAATCCTCATTGGTCAGACTCTTATCAATCCAGAAATCCTTAATACTTTGTCCCAGTGGATAATTCATAACGGCATCAAATTCATCCCCGCGAAGCCACGGAAGTGCATTGTGCCAGATTTCTCCTAAAATATAAATGTCCGGGTTAATTTCCTTTACTCTGGCATGCAGTTCCTTACAGAATCGATGAGATACCTCATTTGCCACATCCAGACGGATTCCGTCAATACCATAATGCTCCACCCAGTTTGCACAGATGTCTACAAAATATTTTCTGACTTCCGGGTTATTGGTATTGATTTTCGGCATTCCATCATAAAAGGCAAAGGTATAAATCTGTTTTTTCTTTGCAGCCTTTCCATTCCGGTCAAAAGGCCATTCATTTATCATAAACCAGTCATAATATTCTGATTCCGGTCCTTTTTCAAGAACATCCTGCCACGGTGCAAAATAATATCCGCAATGATTAAACACGCCATCTAACATTACACGGATGCCACGTTTATGTGCTTCTTCCACCAGATGAATCAATGTCTCTTCATCTCCGAACCGTGGGTCTATCTTTGTATAATCCGTCGTATCATACTTATGGTTGGATGGTGACTCATTGATTGGTGTCAGGTATAATCCATTGATTCCAAGATTCTGCAGGTAATCCAGCTTACTTGTGATTCCAGCCAGATCTCCGCCAAAGCATTCCTCATTTTTCACTCTGCCATGCTCACGCCACGGCACTACATCCTCCGGGTCAATGGAATGGTCGCCGTTACAGAAACGGTCCGGGAAAATCTGATACCACACGGTATCGTTTACCCATGCAGGTGTACGCGGCACATCACACGGATTCATCCACGGAAATACAAAACACTGGCGGCTTCTGCCTTCCAGATGCATCTGCTCATCACTGACAAATCCATCCTCAAAATAGAACCAACTTTCATTTTCTGTCTGTAACTTAAAATAATATTTCAGACGTTTATACTCCGGTCGGACGGTCGTTGTCCACCAAATCTGATTTTTCAGACGCTTCTTATAAATGATTGCCTCTTCCGTTCCATCCCAATGCTCTCCACCGCCTAAGATACCGGCAGCAAATGGGTCTCCTAATATGATGGATACTGATTGCACATCATATCCTGTCTTAATATTAATAATTAACTCATCTTCATTCAGCGGATAACAATAATTGTCACTTGCCTGATGATAAACTGCATTAAAATCCATTTGTTTCCTCTTTCTTTCCATTCTATGATTCTTTTTATTCCGAAACAATTTTAGATAGGTATATTCTACCACAATTATCACAAAAAAACACCCCAGGACATAAGTCCTGGAGTGTAAAATACTTTTTCTGTAACGTTGTGATTCTGACTAACGTTTTGAGAACGAGAAAAGCCCTGAAATAAGGGATTTGTTGATAACAGTGTTGCATTTGTGTTGTATGCTGAGGACTGCTCCAAGCATTCCACGACTTCTCCAATATGTGAGATTGCTTGTACACTTTTGTCGTACAAATACTACAAGCATGAAATATGTGGTGAGCGTATTTACAAAACATCGCCACCCGAAAGGATCTACTTATGATTAAGATAATCTTTGCTATATATAACTCCGAAACCGACAGCGTTGAGGTTAGCCTTGATAAACAAATCCACATCTCTTTTAACTGTCAAAAATGTAACGCTTCTGTTCGTCTGGATGCTCCTTCTGATATTGCATATCTTACAAGGCTTGCCAGAGAAGAACCATGACTATATGCCAAACTGGCTGCCAAGGATGGTGGGTTGAAAGGGTATGTTGAGGCGATGGGGCGTTTAATTAATGGCTCCCCAAATCATCTATTTCGTTTTTATTCAACTCGTCATTGCCTAACGAACTAAGTAACTGTTTTAATGTTTCATAACCACGTTCCACAAGCAAGGATTTCATCTTATCTGAATAACCATTTTCCACACCGTTTTTTTCAATTGATAATACAAATGAATATAATCCTTTTATGTGTGCAATTTCATTATAGTCTTTTTCCTCCTTATCATATTGATTAATTGCAGACCAAAAAATATGATTTTTTAATTTTCTCCCCACACTTAAATGTCTATAATTATTTTTATCTTTTGTTATACTCACTCCAGTAATACGAACATGATTCGTTTTCTCAAGATTAATTATTTTAGTT
Organism: Roseburia sp. CLA-AA-H209; assembly: GCF_020687575.1. Lineage (NCBI taxonomy): Bacteria > Bacillati > Bacillota > Clostridia > Lachnospirales > Lachnospiraceae > Roseburia > Roseburia sp. CLA-AA-H209. Next base: position 88,466 of record NZ_JAJEQU010000008.1, on the reverse strand, counting down.
TTTTTATGATTTATAGACAAATGAACTCTTTTTAATAAATTATCAATTTCACTCCTTATCAATTCTATTTTTTCCAAATAGTCTTCCTGGCTCTGAAACGAAATAACCATATCATCCGCATATCGTGTATATATCGGTCTTTTTATATCCATTTTTTTTAACTTTCCATATAACAATCCATCAAACTCTTTCAGATAAAGATTGGCTAACGCCGGTGATGTCACAAAACCTAATGGCAATCCTTTTTTTCCTACACTACATTTTTTAACTATATCATAACACTCTCTTCTACTAATCGAAGTATTTTTGTTAATTTCATGGTAAAGACATTCCGCTAAATAATTATGATTAATACTAGGAAAAAAATCTTTAATATCCATTTTTAAGAATATATCATTGTACATATGTGCATACGCATTTTTATAAATAGATGTTTTAGGTGCATAAGCTTTTGCAAATTTTGATACAATAACATGTTTATCTAAGTATTCAACTACTTTTTCATGATACTTCCTTAGTTCCCCACGTTCCTTATATGTGACAATTTTTCGAACTTTATTTTTTGTTTTTATATACTTAACAACTAATTCCTCGTCCATGTTAATCCTTTCACACTATCTGTGTATCAACAGCACAGCCTATGCACTCATCATATTTTTTGTAAAAGAAATGATTCATTCCCGTCTTGCATTGCACAATCTTTCTAGTAATCTCAACTTTACCACTTTCTTTATAATCTTCATCCTTTACAATTTGTATAAATTCTGCAGCTTGAAATAAATATAAACACATACCTATAACTCCAGATATATAAACTCCTCCAACATTCATTCTTGGAGTAATAGAACAAGAATATATTTCTTTACCAGTTTCCTCTACTATTGTATTTATAAACACTTGTTGCAAGTGTTTTTTCACAATGGCAATATACTCTTTCATTTGCTTATATCCTGCATTAAATATTCCATCTTCAAATTCATCAACATTAAAAATTGTTGCTATACATAGCATAATTATTCGAGGTAAAGCTGTGATTTCTAATCGACCATCAATCACCGAATAATGAATCATCCCTTCATTAACTTTATTAATATTTTTAGTAAATCGAATTTGATATTTCAAATCATCGCATTTGAGAAATTCCATAATATTTTTACCAAGATTTTCACCTATCATATCTTTATGAAAATATGTATGCCAATTCATAACCTCGTTAGAAATAATATTCTTCTCTACTCTTGGATAATATGTTATAATTTTTACGTCGCTCGCTTCACTTAAAAATGCAAGTTTTATAAACTGACCAATCTTATCTTCTTCTACCGCAATTTGATCCGGAACTAACAAACATGTTTTTTTAGCCATTTGTTCTTCACTTAAAAACAAACCAGTCTCTGCCCCTGTTGAAATACTTTCATGAATAATTATATTTTTATCTGATAAATAGTTTGTCAGCATCTCAACCTGATATAGATCCTTCATATAAATATCATCATATACGAGAAATCTGGACATATTCTTTTTGAAAATAAAATTGTCTTCTAAAATTATTGGCTTATAACAAGAATTACTCGTTTTAATAAAATTTCTAATTACATTTCGCTTGTCTTTCATACTATTTCTTCCGTACTTAGTTCCACACAAAAAAATATACCTATACTCATCTACAATTTGTTTTTCTCTAAATATGTATCGTTTCATTTTTTCTCCATAAAAAAAGGATCCTACTTAAATTTGGAAATAATTCTTTGCAAAAAGAAAATTTATTATGGGGTTCTTCTTATTGAGGCAAGGTTGCCGAAATAAGAAGGTTCATATAATAAATTTACTTTTAAACCAAACATCGACATCGTCGACCAAATTTAACCAAATTTATATTGCTTTAACCTCAAACGCTGAGGTGGCAAAAAGCCTTACTAGGATCCTAACTCATTCTATCATATTATTCCCGCTTTTTCAAATGAATCAAAATCACAAAAAATCTTTATTTTTGCATCTCTTTTTTCTTGTGTGTCATAATTTGAATAAATATCACCTTCCACATCAAATCCCACATTTTCCAAATATGCCTTTGCTCTTTCATCCATATAATAGTAATATTTCAATAATAAAATATATTTTGATGTTGTTTGTTTTAAAAAGTTGGGTTTATCTAACCAAAGCGACACAGACATCATATCTTTCGCCAAAATTAAATTAATCAATATTAATAAATCTTCAAATGTTATATCTATATCTTTTGGATTAGAAAGTATTTGCCCATCTACAATTTTCTTCATTCCCTTTAAAGCATATGATTCTTTTCCAATGACAATTTCATAAGATTCCCCTTCATCCATATATATTTTTTTTAACTCCTCTATTAATAAATCCATTGTACTACTTGCTTTTATTTGAAGAAGCATCATAAGAATATCTGCATCTGAAAAATACACTCTACACCCATTCTTCACATACAAATATTTTGTAAACTGTCCTTTTTTTATAATAAACTCCTTACACTCCCTTCCATACACTTCAACTTTTATTGGTATGTAAAGTGCAAAATTCTTATTATATGGACTAATCTTATTTTTAACTCTAACGTCGTCATATAGGCAATCCAAATTCTCAATAAAATTTGACATTTCTATTCCTCTCAACAATTTTTCATCTACATTCTTTACACTAAGATTGATTCCTAATATTTCCATTTCCCATATTCCTATATCCAAATTCACTAAGTGGCTTTTCCTTTCCACAATTCGGATATATACGCATCGGCTCACTTCCATTGTAACAACTTGTTTGGATAATTGGTTTTTTATCATTTTTCTTGTTTTCGAAAATAATAACCTCTCCTTTCATACGCTCGTCACTAAATAAACACCTTTTCCATAGCCCCATTCTCCATATCCTCAATATTGTAAATCGTATCCATAACATCAAATGTCTCTCTTAGATTACCTCTGGCACTCTTCCATCCAATTCCATCTGTAAACCATACAAATGTAAAGCCATCTATTATATCAGCCTCTTGAGAAAGCATCTTATAACTTCTCGCCGTTTCATTTAACTTTGAACCACCACTCGCATAGAAATTGGTTTCAATTGCATATATCATCTTATCCGTCTTAACCACAAAATCAAATCTCTTTGCAGCTTTGCCCTGATTTGAAAGTGCGGATAAATCTATATTCCATTTGGCTTCAATGTCCTTCAGATACATTTCTTTAAAATAATTTACATCCTTTTTAAATCCTGCTGCCACAATATACTTTTCAACCAAATTCTCCATCTGATGGCCACCACGATTTTTACGACCATTAGAGTCAAGACCAGTTTCTATACCTAATGCATAGTCAACTAGGTTATTCACAATATGATTTGCAATCATATCAAACAATCCAGTCTTACGCATGAATATCTTGTACTGCTCCACGCTATAATCCATCTGCTTGAAATTATATAAAAATGCACCGTCCTCATCCTGTGCATAAATCTCATTTCCACGAACTGCAAGCAATAATGGAATGCATTTTAATGTTTCTGGATACTTGGTTACAATCTTTTCAAACTCATTTTCTATGTTTTTAGAACCGATTAATGAATTCAGAATGTTAAGCTCCACCTTGATTTCATCGACATTCTTAATTACCTTTGCAAAATCTATGTAATAATCATAGCTTGATATACTTGGTCTGAATTTACTCAGCCATTCATCAAAATCTCTCATCTATCAATGCTCCTTTATAGTAATATCTATTTTATCTTCAGAAAATTTCCAAATTGCCTTACATGGATTGTACGAACCATCCTCAGCAATTAATCCAGATTTCTTATACAAATCTGTTACGCCTGCAAGATATCCTCTATTCTTTGCTACCGTTAATTCTTTAGTTGACAGTCCATTAAATATCACTTTAACTTTATGTGCGTCTTCTGGTAAACGATTTGTAATAGCTTTTGGTAATCTTAATATTCTTGCTCGAATGTCATTAGCCGAAATCTGTTTATCCACAACCAGCTTAATCTCTTCGTTTTCTTCAGCGATTGTTCCATCTTCTTTTACCAAATCATCTGTTTCATCCTTTAGTGCGTCCATTGCATCTTTACTGAATACAGGTGTAAATACAAAACCAATCTCGTTATCAATACAGCTTTCAACAAGTGATTTTCCATCTATAAGTATTATCGGACGTGATGGATCTGCTTCTATAAATTCTTCTGTCTTTTTTGAGTAACTTGCAGTTGTTATAAATATCCCTTTACTGCCTGATGGCATCACACCTCTAAGTGCCCTAACTTTTTCAATAGGAATTGTAGTTCCTGGTTTATTTCTCTTTGCCTGAACAAAATAATCAACAGCATCCGCCCCATCAAAACCACCAACACCATATCTTACAGCCTCTAAATCAATTCCACCATCTGAAGAACGCTGTGTGACAATAACCTCATCTAAACCAATCTTTTCAAGATACACTTTTAAAAATTCCTCGAATGCATATCCGCTTTCAAAATAGCCATAAAACTGCTCTAAAAATTCATTTATCTTTTCATTAGATATTTCAATATTCTTTCTCACTCGCTAATACCTTCTCCAATCTTCTCTTCGATATCTCTAAGTATTCTTCACTGACATCAATTCCTATAAACTTTCGTCCAAATTTTACTGCCTCCACCCCTGTAGTTCCTGAACCACAGAACGGATCTAATATAATCTGTCCATCTTCCGTAGATGCCAACACTATTCTTTCCAGCAAATATTTTGGCTTCTGTGTAGGATGCTTTCCTTCTGTCTTCTCGGATGGCTTTGTCAATGAACCCGTCCACACATCCTTCATCTGCTTGCCACCATTCATTTCTTTCATTTTCTGATAATTAAAAAAATGCCGAGACTTCTTTTCATTCTTCCTTGCCCATAAGATAGTCTCGGTAGAATGTGTGAAGCATCGACATGCTAAGTTTGGTGGTGGGTTTGTTTTCTGCCATGTAATATTATTGATTATCTTGAAGCCTTCCTGCTCCAATGCCATACCAATCGAATATATATTGTGTAATGTTCCTGATATCCATATTGTGCCGTTTGGCTTTAGTACTCTCTTACATAACCCAATCCACTTTCTGTTAAACTTATGTTTTTCTTCAACACTGGTTCCGCCTTCTGAAAGCTTATCCCATGAGCCCTTATTTACTGAAACCATCTTTCCACCCTGACAGGTAATTCCGTCATTACTTAAAAAATATGGTGGGTCCGCAAATATCATATCTACGGATTCTGGTTTCATTTTTGTTAGAATTTTAAATGAATCACCTACTATCAACTGTGATTCATCAGTCTCAAAGTATAATGGCACTTTCTTAGTAAATAAGTTATCCATTATATGTCTCCTTGTTTTTCTTAACTAAATGCGAATCTTTACAAACAAATATATTTTCTACATTTAATAATTGCATATAATCACTTCTTTACCAACTCTGTTAGATGCATCTGAATTAATCATACGCTTTACGCTTACAACATCTATCTTATAATCTTTATTTCCATATAACTCATTTATCAACTCTGTATTATGATTCGTAAGCATACAATAGCAACCTCTGGCAGTTAATTCATCATAAAGCTTTGCTAATCGCTTGTGACTTTCTATGTCAAACCCTTCTTTTGTGTAGGATTCAAAGGATGTAGGATTCAAAGGTGCATACGGGCTGTCTATAAATACAAAATCACCTTTCTTTGCATTCTTACAAGACTGTTCAAAATCACCATCTTTAATAGTTACTCCCCTAAGATACTCAGATGTAGCCATAATAACATCTTCATCAATAGAAACTCTTCGACTATTATTATATGGAACATTAAACAATCCCTTGCCATTCACACGATATAATCCATTAAAACAATGTTTATTTATAAATACAAACAATGCTGCCAGCTCTACATCATATTCTGACCGCATAAGTTTGTCATTATAATGTTCTCTGATAGAATAATAATATTTTTTCCCATCTTCCCACATATCATTATCTAGCCTGTTGACCTCTTTCAGGAAAGTATCAGGTTCATTACATATTGTTCTGTATGTGTTAATCAAAGCTTTATTTATATCATTAATCAGAGCATTTGCAGGTAGTAGATCAAATATTACAGCACCACCACCTACAAACGGCTCATAGTAATCATTATATTTTTCAGGCATTCTTTCTCTTATCTGCGGAATAAGCTGACGTTTTCCTCCAGCCCACTTCACAAATGGAGCAATACTTGAATTACTCATTTTGATTCCTCTTCTCTAGTCACTAAGTGACAAAATCTCATAAATTTATTATACTTGCTAACATAGAAAATAACAATCAAAACTTTCTCTCCATGTGAATCCAATATACTTTCATTACTTCTCAAAGACAAATATATACTCATGTGCAAGAAGCAAAAAATTATTATTCTGTTTTTCCCAGTACCCAGTAGATTTACAATTATGCTGCTCTTTTATGATTATTTCCTTGTTGGTAAATCCAACTCGCAAAAAACACTCCATCATACGAAATCCTAACGGAACAACTTTTCCACCTTTTCTTATATCACCAATCATAACAGCACACATCTTTCCCTTTTTCAACACACGATATGCTTCATATGCTACCTTATCCATTGCATCTATGAATGGCTTTAACCCCAGCATAGAAATATCCCCTTCTATGCCTTTGCTGTACTTTATGATATCAGCATATGGCGGATGAGTGCAGATAAAATCTATATGAGCATCTTTGATAAAATGCAATTCTGCTGCATTTCCCTCTCGTATATATATTTTTGAACTTGTATCACATTGGAATTGTAAATTTGTTTCTGAAATTGAAATTGACTGCGGATTAATATCTATACCTACCGCATTACGACCTAGTAGTTTTGCCTCAACCAGTGTGGTTCCACTACCCATGAATTGATCTAAAATCCAGTCACCTAGTTTAGAATATCGAAGTATCAGATTTCTTGGTACATATGGTGACCAATTTCCCCGATACTTTCCTGAATGCGTTGCCCAACTTCCTCTGTCCGGAAACGACCAGATTGTTGTTGGTTCAAGCTTGAAATTATTTGGTTGTAAACTTATAAGTCATGCCCCCTTTTCATTTCCATTGGCTGAAGTATTCTGAAACACCCCCGATACCTTTTATCATGAATGCTCTCATAACATCATTTTGAAACTTAATTTTATTTTCATCAGAAAGGTTATTAAAGTCCTGTTGTATCTCTTGAATTTTATGTGCTGTCTCTATTACAAATTTATCATATTCATATTTTTCTTGAAATGAATCCATTGTAATCCCCACCTTCCATCAATCATATATATAAGTTTACCTCAACTCAGTTAAAAAAGCCATCTCTTTTTTCTTTCACAATAAGTGAATTTTTATCTTATTCATAGCATGAGATAATATTCACAAATAGTGAAAGAGGTATAGCTATGCATTTTAATAATGATACTGACCTATATCGTACTATAGGTTCAAATATAAAACATTATAGACAACAAGCTAATTTAACACAGATGCAGCTTGCAGAAAAGGCTCAAATCAGTATCAGTTATCTTTCTAAAATTGAAGCTTCTGGTTGTGATAAAAGTCTTTCCATATCTGTACTTAATCAGATTGCAAATGTACTCAATGTTGAAATCAATGACTTTTTTAAGGAAGAGGAGACAAATGCCAAGACAAGCTAATCGCTTTGGTGGCGGAGCTAATACCAATAGAAATGGACTCCATTTCGAACAAACAACATCCCTAAATACAGCATTACAAAATGCCGGATTTATCATTGCCAATCATTTTGAAGTATATGATAGAAACCAGTTACTAGGTTACTCTATAAATCAAGATGAATTTTCCACAATATTTTTGAGACGAAATGGAATTAATGACCGAGCCATCAACTCCAAACGATGGAAGCCTGATGAAGCTTTTATAAATGAAATTGATAAAACCGTTTACATTATTGAAAAAAAATTTCAGCACACTAGTGGTTCAGTTGATGAAAAACTCGCAACATTCCCATTCAAAATCAGAGAATATAGACGGCTTTTAGATCCTATTGGTTACGATTTGGTTTATATCTATCTATTGTCATCTGATTGGTTTAATGTTCCCAAATATCAAGATTATTATGATTATATGGATGAACTTGGTTGTCCTCATTACTTTGATAACTTACCATTATATGCTATTGGTCTATAAGCATCGATAGTTATTTTAGAAACTATCATATAGGAGGTGTTTCAATATGGCTATATGTAACAAACAACATCGATATTTGCAAGGTTTTAATGAGCTTCCAGAAGCTCAAGATAATAGAAACGGGAGACGACATATCTGTGCCGCTTGTGCTTATGAAGAGGGACTAAAAGATGCTCTACAAGGCAATTCCCCACAATCAGATCTTTCTCATTTGCCCGATAGTCAAGCCGGTGCTGTACGCCATAAGAGTGCTATTGATGCATATAATCTCGGATATAAATTTGGCAGGGAAATCAGTTCTTAACTAATATTATAAGGTATCTTGAAAATTTATTCAAGATACCTTATTTTTATCTTCCCTCATACACCTCCCACAACCTCTTCTGCTCCGCTCCAATCCTCAATATCTCCTGAAAATCTCTTGCCATAGTCTCAACATTAGCATCCATCTGTTCAACTGTTCCTGTCCTGTTACCTGCCTTAATCTCCCATTGAATTGACTCTTTACTATAATATTCCCTAGTCTCCACATTCGTATATCCATACACCGAATATGAATACTAGGGCTACTTCGCCCTTAGAAATTTTCCACCTCATAAGCCTTGGAAACCAGCATAATCCTTCTTTTATCAGTTCCTTAAATGTCTCCAACAACTTTCCTATCTCATAAAATATTCCTCTGAATGAGTTTCCTGCTTCTATCGTCTTATCTGATTCAACATGATTAGCATATTCTTCTATTGTCGGAGCGAATAATCTGAATGATGATACAAAGGCATTGATCTTATCAAGCAATTCTACTGCTTCATTTGCTTTGTTTGTCACGCTTGCCAGCTCTTGCTTTACCGATTGAAGTTCTGAACGCTTTTCATTAAGTTCCTTAGTCTGTCTACGCTCCAATTCCTTATAGGCAATTTGTGAAGCAAACAACTTAATATCCGCATCACTCACCTGTTCCTGTATCTGTTCCAAATGCTCTGTTTCCTGTGCTACTTTATATTCCGCAACTGTCAGATCATGATTACGTCCTTTCGACTTTTCCTTTATTTGTTCCCCAAACCAATCATTGACCTCTTTATTGGCTACCTCCCTTAGCTCGTCCTGCAGCACTTGCGAAAGCACTTCTCTTGTAAACACTTTTCTCTTTGATACCTGCTTGCTAAGTCCCTTTTTATATCCATCTGCTACTGGAACTCCCACTATATGCATATGAGGACTATCCTCGTCAAGATGAACTACTGCATTTGCCACAACAAATTGTGGAAGTCTCTTTATTAGTTCACCCAATATTATCTCATACGATAGCTTTATATATGATTTCGTATCATCATATTCTTTCCAGAACTCCCTGTCGCCTATCTGAATGATTATCTCTACCGCCATATCCTGCTCCTTACCAGCGACATGTTCAAAATAATCTTCTATCCGTCGGTCAGGTCGTGTCTGCTTTTTATTATATTCTTCTAATACCTCATCGAATTCTTTGTGATATACTGTCTTTACATCATCAATCAGATTTGATGTTCCATAGACAATAACAATGTTGTCTTTGCTGTAATCTGATGACTTATATTTTCTCAGATTGTGTTTTGCAACAGCAGTTAGCTTAGATTTCGATGTAATGGCACTTTTCTTACTGCTCACATGAGCTGTATATGAAATATTTCCCATTCGCATCTCCTTATCTGTATTCTATTCTTATCTGTGTTTCTATCGGAGCAGTGCAGTTATCATCTTGGCTCTGCCATAGATGATAACCCCCTAGCAGTTCTGTCAGTCCAAATCCACAATCGTCATTGTGAATATTGTTCTGTCATAACTGCGGGGGCTCTCCGAGGGTTACATATACACCAGTCCGATACAACTGATACATATGTGTTACATATCAAGAATTTAATAATCTGTCCTTTTAAGAAGTACAGACTCTAAACTCTTATAAGAATTTAGAATCTGTTTTCTCAAACATTCAGATTATTAAATTCTTTATTGTGGTAAGAGCCAAGTCCAATAACTTGTTCCATCCTCCGCTTTAGCTTTACCCGAAGTAATTCCCAGTTTTTTCTTTGCTGATAACAGAGTGTTCCTCTTTATTCCTCTTCTTACTGCCTCTTGCAAAATATCATTCGATATGATTTCTTTGCTTGAGCCGAAGTACTCTTTGATAAAATTCTCTGCTATATCCAGCTTCTTTTTACCTCTCCCTTCATTACCCGACAGAAGCTCATCTATGCTGATATCATAAGGTCCTATGCATACCATTCCACTATCCTCTGTCATCTCGAATCCTATAGCATCTCCTGTTGGTGCAAGTGATGATTTATCATGTGCCATTATTCTTATATTAGGCTTGTCCCGAAGTCTTGCTACCAACAACACGCTCCTTGCTGTTGCCTGAATATCAATCGAGCCTAAACCTCTGTAGGTTGACTTACTTCCAGCCGCCTTATTCATATGACCGATAAGAACTATTGCACAGTTATATTTTTCAGCAATCATTCCCAAACGCTTTAACACTGGTCTTATTTCATTTGCTCTGTGCATATCAACCTTTGCCCCTATATACGCCTGTATCGGGTCAAGAATAACCATTCTCGCTCCTGTCTCAACAATCGCCTGCTCCAGCCTGTCATCTGTCATACTTAATTCTTTTTCAGTTTCATCAATCACTCGTATCATGGAACAATCCGCACCAGCCTTTTCAAGTCTTGGCTTTATCGTATCGTCAATTCCATCCTCTGCTGTCTGATAAATAATATGAATTGGTTCTCGTTCCATATCATCATCACAGGGAAGTGGCAAGCCCCTGCTAAGGGCTGCCGCTAACTTTAATACCAGAGTTGTTTTTCCTTCTCCCGGATCTCCTTCTACTATAGTTATCTTTCCATAGGGTATATATGGATACCATAACCACTCAACTTCTTTTGAAACCACATCTTCCATGTGAATGAGTTTCAATTCTACTTTCTGTTGCTCGTTCATAATCTTCCTCCTTGTCATACTGCTTCTTTGTTAAAATATCCTGTTTCTTCCCACACTCGCTTATCCGGACAATAATAGCTATATTCGTTTGAATTTCCTACTTTTATCGCCGATCCGAATTTGAGTATTCCTTGTTGTAATCCCAGCCTTACATACTGTGCGTCCTTCCCTATTGCACTTGCAATCTCCTTTATTGGTACATTCCTTCCTGTAAAAGCTGGCAAATCAACCTTATAAAGAACATCTGGCATATTTACCACCTCCTCTTTTATAGAGCATTTCTTGCTCTGTTATGTTTTGCATTATACAGACCTTTGTTTGCTCTGTCAATAGTTTAAAATTTAATGTTGACTATCAATTATTAGTATGTTACATTTACAACTACAGGAGGTTGAAGCAATGAATACAGGTAAAAAGATTAAATTGATACGAACCTTTCGTGGTTTAACCCAAAAGGAACTAGGTGAAGCATGTGGAATACACGAAGTTGCAATCCGCAAGTATGAATTAGGAAAAAATATTCCTAAGCCGGAACAATTAAGAAAAATTGCAGAAGCACTTAATGTAAATGTCAATTCATTAGCAGAATTTGATATTGAAGCTGATGGTGATGTACTACCATTACTATTTGCAATTGATGAAAAGTTTGATGTGTCTCTCAAAGACATTGATGGCGAGCCGGGAATATTTTTCTCTGATAAGAATCTTGTACAGTTCTTAAAGGACTGGCAGGCTATGAAAGAACTTCTTGCATCTGGCAGCCAGACACAGGACAACTATGAGATATGGAAAACAATTCGCCCAAGCGTGACAAAGGTAACCCACGAATAACAATCATTTTATCCGTTTGCTATCAGCTTTCTAGTAAATAGCGAAAGGATGGTGCTTATGAAGTTACCCAACGGATACGGAAGCGTTGTAAAACTTTCCGTTAAAAGAAGAAAGCCTTATATTGTGTGAAAAACTGTAGGCTGGCACTACGATAAGGAAAAAGACAAGCAGATTCAGGATATGATAACAATTGGATATACAGCAACCAAAGCCGAAGGCTTACAGATGCTTGCTGAATATAACAACAATCCATTTGATACTACTGCCGCCAAGATGACATTTTCAGATGTATATGATGAATGGTCAAAGCGTAAGTTTCCTACAGTTTCTGAATCTAATGTAAAAGGATATACAGCATCATATAAGACATGTGAATCCCTTTACAACAAAGTATTTAAGGATATCAAACTGGTTGATTTACAGACAGTGATTGATACCTGTGGAAAGAATTATCCCACACTAAGGAAAATCAAAGTCTTATTTAATCAGCTATATGATTACGCTTTAAAGAATGATATATGCAACAAAGATTATTCAAGCTATGTAGATGTTGTTCAGTACAAGGATCGTAATCCTAACAAATACGACAGAAATAAATTCGAGAAAAATGAGATTGACCTTCTATGGGAGCAGAAAGAAGACAAATATTATCAGATAGTATTGATGCTTATATATAGTGGTGTCCGAATTTCAAAACTGCTCGATTTGAAGAAAGAAAATATTTATCTGGATGAACAGTATTTTGATGTCATCTGTAGTAAGACAGAGAATGGTATCAGAAAAGTTCCAATCGCCGACAAGGTTCTGCCATACTACAAAGACTGGTATGAATCCTGCCCTGAATGTGAATATCTGCTTCATACAGAAGACGGAAAACATTTTGAATACAGGAACTACTATGATAGCTATTTCAAGCCACTTATGGAACAACTTAATATTAATCGTACACCACACTGCTGCAGACATACATGTATATCTATGTTAGCAGAAGCCGGTATTAATCAGACGATTATCAAGAAAATTGTGGGACACTCTGGTGCTACGACACTCACAGAAAAAGGACATTCCCAGATTCCTCTGAAAATGTCCTGTACATATCAATATATTTGTTGCATACCTGCTACATATGTGTTGCATTCGATGTAAATTCCAGCACATCTGACAGCATTCCACAACTTCTGTAACCCTTGTAAAATGGGCTTTTCTTGATATCTTCGTTCTTGAAATATTATCTCTTTGTTAACGTTTGCTGAACTGTGGAGCACGACGTGCAGCTTTGAGACCGTATTTCTTTCTTTCTTTCATACGTGGATCTCTTGTTAAGAATCCGTTAGATTTCAGAACTGGTCTGTAATCTGCATCAACGGTAAGTAATGCTCTTGCAATACCATGACGGATTGCTCCAGCCTGTCCTGTGTATCCGCCACCTTTTACGTTTACTAATACGTCGAACTTGTCGGCTGTCTCAGTAACTGTTAATGGCTGACGAACGATAACTTTTAAAGTCTCTAATCCGAAATATTCATCGATATCTCTTTTATTTACTGTAATCTTACCTGTTCCTGGTACTAAATATACTCTGGCAACAGAGGATTTTCTTCTTCCTGTTCCGTAATACTTTGTATTAGCCAATGTTTTTTACCTCCTATTAAAATGTTAAAGCTTCTGGTTTCTGAGCTTCATGCTTGTGGTCTGGTCCTGCGTATACAAATAATTTAGTATACATTTCTCTTCCTAAAGGTCCCTTTGGAAGCATTCCCTTAACAGCGAACTCAATAACTCTTTCTGGATGCTTTGCTAACATTTCCTTTAATGTAGTCTCTTTCATACCGCCTACATAATCGGAATGATGGTAATAAATCTTCTGGTCTAATTTCTTACCTGTTACTTTAATCTTCTCTGCATTTACAACGATTACATAATCACCTGTATCGATATGTGGTGTAAATGTTGGTTTATTCTTTCCTCTTAATACTTTAGCAACTTCTGATGCTAAACGTCCTAATGTCTTTCCATCAGCGTCTACTACATACCATTTTCTCTCAATGGTTGCTGGACTAGCCATAAAAGTTTTCATTGGTTTACCTCCTTGAAATTATAAGGAACATATACATTCTGCGTAATGTCCGGACGCAGTCCGCTTTGCGTTCCACACTATTGTTTCTATAGTTGAAATGTCGCTCCGGGGCTTTGGATTGACATTCTTGTACTATGTCAGACTTAGATATTATAGTACACGACCCCTCGTGTGTCAAGTAAATTCTCTACAAATATTTTCCACAACATTCGCCATATACCATCTATCTTATTATTATAAATATTCGATTCCAATCATCGTTAATCCCTGTGCCGGTGCCGTTGGTCCTGCAGCACTTCTTTCCTTTGCCGCAAGAATTGTTTTTATCTCTTCCGGCTCTATCATTCCCATGCCTGCCTGAAGCAGGGTTCCTGCAATAATCCGGACCATATTATAAAGGAATCCATTTCCAGTAACACGGATTGTAATGATATCCTCCTGCCTGCTTACCGTCAGCTCATAAATGGTACGAACCGTTGTTTCAACCACTGCCGCTGTAGCACAGAAGCTTTTAAAATCATGTTCTCCCCTTAAATATTCTGCCGCCTGCTGCATCTTCTCTAAATCCAGCTTGCGGTAACAGAAATATGTGTTATTCCGATACATCGGAAGCGGAAATTCCCGGTTTAAAATCCGGTATTCATAGGTTTTCCGGCTGTCACAGTGTCTCGGATGAAAATCAGCTGGTACTTCCTCTGATTTCTGCACTACGATGTCCTCCGGAAGCCACTGGTTCAGGGCATAAGAAATCTTTTCCGCCGGAATGCGGCTCTTCGTATCAAATACTGCTACATTCCCCATGGAATGTACACCCGCATCCGTCCGGGATGCTCCGGTCACAATAATCTTTTCCCCTAAGAGACTGCTTAAGGTGCGGTTTAGCACGCCTTCTATTGTCTCTCCGTTGGGCTGCACCTGCCAGCCGTGATAATTCGTACCGTCATAGGCTACAATTAGCTTCACCCGTTTCAATCGTTTTGGGGCAGATGGAGTTTTCTGCTCTTCTACCTCTTCTATGTTCACAACCGGATTTATCTCTGTACTCATAATGGAAATGCTCCCGGAAGTATACCTGCTGCCATACCGGACAATACGTTAATCCAGAGGATGCGAAGTCCGATGACTGCTGCAAGATAGACCAGTAAAGTCAGATAAGCCATGCGGTCACGTTTCTGGTAATGAAGCGGTTTCATCTTGGTTCTGCCTTCCCCACCACGATAACAGCGGGCTTCCATTGCCATTGCCAGATCATTGGCACGGCGGAATGCAGATACAAATAGCGGAACCAGAAGTGGAACCATGTTTTTGGCTTTCTGAATCAGATTTCCATGTTCAAAATCTGCTCCTCTTGCCATCTGTGCTTTCATGATTTTATCTGTTTCTTCAATCAGAATCGGGATAAATCGAAGTGCAATTGACATCATCATTGCAATTTCATGCACCGGTACTTTTATATATTTCAATGGAGATAACGCTTTTTCCAGACCATCTGTCAACTCGTTTGGTGTTGTGGTAAGTGTCATCAGCGAGGTTCCGATAATTAAGAAAATCAGACGAACCATCATGACAACAGCATTTTTCAATCCCTCATAAGTAATGGTAAAAATCCAGAAGGAAACCAGCTTTGTTCCCGGTGTCAAAAACAAATTAAATACCGCCGCAAATAACATAATCAGTACAATAGTTTTCAATCCTTTAACCATATAGGAAAATGGCACCTTTGACAGCTTGATTAATACTACCAGAAAGATTGCTGCCAGTATAAATGCCGGAAGTCCCTTAAATACAAACAGGGAAATAATATAAATCAGTGTTCCAAATAATTTCACCCTCGGATCCAGCTTATGAATAACGGAATCTGCCGGATAATATTGTCCTAATGTAATATCTCTTAACATACTGTTCCATCCTGTCTCTTTGTTATTACACGCAGGATTTCATCCCGTGCCTCGTCTACTGTAGTTGCATCTGTGCTTACCGGGAAACCTTCTTCCTTCAATTCATGCATCAGATAAGTTACCTGTGGTGCCGCAAGTCCGATTGCTTCCAGTTCTTTATAGTGGCGGAATACTTTCTTTGGAACATCATCAAACATCACCTGTCCCTGATTCATTACAATAATTCTTCCCACATATTTAGCCACATCTTCCATGCTGTGTGAAACAAGAATGATGGTAATTCCACGTTCTTTATGCATTGCTGCAAGCAAATCTAAGATTTCATCACGGCCCTTCGGGTCAAGTCCCGCTGTCGGTTCATCTAAAATCAGCACCTCCGGCCGCATGGCAAGCACCCCTGCGATTGCAACACGTCTTTTTTGTCCACCGGACAAATCAAAGGGTGACTGATAATATAATTCTTCCGGAAGTCCTACGCTCCGTAATGCTTCAAATGCCCGAAGTCCTGCCTCTTCCTTGGTTAGTCCCTGGTTCTTTGGTCCAAAGGATACATCATCAAAAATGGTAGTTTCAAAAAGCTGATGCTCCGGATACTGAAAGACAAGTCCCACTTTACTACGCAGGGCTTTCATATCAAAGTCCTCTTCGTAAATATCCTGTCCATTATAATAAATGCCGCCGCTGGTAGCTTTTACCAGTCCGTTCAAATGCTGAATCAGGGTGGATTTACCAGAACCGGTATGTCCGATGATACCGATAAATTCTCCATCTTCTATTTTCAGATTAACATCCTTTAAGGCATGTATCTCATAGGCAGTGCCTGAGCTGTAAACATAATTTAATTCATTTATTAGGATTGACATAGCTTTTCCAACGCCTCCGTCAGTTCTTCTCTGGTCAGGATTCCATCCGGTATATCCAGTCCCGCCTTCTTAAGTTCATATGCTAATAATGTAATCTGCGGCACATCCAGACGATATTCCTTCAATCGCTCCACCTGGGAAAAGATGCTGCGCGGCGTTCCCTGCATAACCACTTTTCCGGCATCCATAACATAGACATGGTCTGCCTCTACCACTTCTTCCATATAATGTGTAATCAGAATGATGGTCACACCCTTTTCCCGGTTCAGTGCATGAACAGCTTCTAATACTTCTTTTCTTCCTACCGGATCCAGCATGGCTGTCGGCTCGTCTAAAACAATACATTCCGGCTGCATCGCCATTACCCCGGCAATGGCCACACGCTGCTTCTGTCCGCCGGATAATTTATTCGGGGAATGCTCTCTGTATTTTAACATGCCGACCGCTTTTAAGCTTTCTTCCACACGCTGCCAGATTTCATCTGTCGGCACGCCTATATTTTCCGGTCCAAATCCGACATCCTCTTCTACCACGCTTGCAATAATCTGGTTGTCCGGATTCTGGAATACCATTCCGGCACGCTGTCTGATATCCCAGATATTTTTCTCATCTGTGGTATCAAATCCATCTACCCAGAGACTTCCCTCTGTGGGTTCTAAAATTGCATTGATATGCTTGGCAAGGGTAGATTTTCCGGAACCGTTGTGTCCTAATACTGCGATAAAGTCACCCTTTTTTACATCAAGGCTTACTTTATCAAGGGCAGTCTGGATAGACTCCACATTGCCTTCTTCATCACGTCTTATATATTCATGTACCAAATCTTTTGCTTTGATGATGCCCATAATTTACCTTTCTACCAATGTAATCTGTGCAGTTCACCCGCCAGCCGCATATGGTCAAAATTGTTCTGGCGCAGTGCTTCATATAATACGATTGCTGCTGAATTGGATAAGTTTAAGGAACGGGTATCTCCGATCATAGGAATCCGGATACACTCATCCGGATGCTGTATCAAAATTTCTTCCGGAATACCCGCACTTTCCTTTCCAAACATAATATAACAGTCCGGCTCATAATTTACTTCTGTATAAACATGGCGCCCCTTGGTGGTTGCCATATAAATCTTTGCACCCGGATTCTTCTCTAAGAAATCCTCATAATTGACATATCTTGTCACATCCAGCTGGTCCCAGTAATCCATTCCTGCCCGCTTGATTGCTTTCTCTGTCAGATGGAAGCCCAGCGGTTCAATCAGATGCAGTCTGGTTCCGGTTGCTACACAGGTTCTTCCGATATTTCCGGTATTATAAGGAATCTCCGGCTCATAAAGTACGATATTAAGCTTCGCCATTGTTCCCGCCTCGCAATCCTGTTATGTAACGCTCCATACGGTCTAATGCCTCTTTCAGATTATCCAGGGAATAGGCATAGGAAATACGGATAAATCCTTCTCCGCAGTCACCAAATGCAGTTCCCGGAACAACCGCTACCTTCTCTGTCTTTAAGAGATTGGTGGCAAATTCTTCAGAAGTCATTCCAAATTCTTTGATACATGGAAAACAGTAAAAGGCTCCATATGGTTCAAAACACTCCAAGCCCATTTCTTCAAAACGGTGCATCAGATATCTTCTTCTGCCATTATATTCTTCCCGCATTCTCTGGACATCTTCATCCCCTGCCCGGAGTGCATCCACTGCTGCATACTGTGAGGTAGTCGGTGCACACATAATTGCATACTGATGAATCTTTAACATCTGGTCTAAGATGATTCTCGGTCCGCAGGCATAGCCCAAACGCCATCCGGTCATCGCATGGGATTTGGAAAATCCATTGATAACAATGGTACGCTCCTTCATGCCCGGAAGGGATGCGATAGAAATATGCTTCTCGGTATAAGTCAGTGCAGAATAAATCTCGTCACTGATGACAAAGAGGTCATGCTTCTTTACTACCTCTGCCACTGCTTCTAAATCTTTTTTCTCCATGATTGCTCCGGTCGGATTATTCGGGAAAGGCATAACAAGAAGCTTGGTCTTTGGCGTAATTGCCGCTTCTAATTCTTCTGCAGTCAGACGGAAATCGTTTTCTGCCTTAAGATTAATCGGCACCGGCACACCATTGGCAAGCACGGCACATGGCAGATAAGATACATAACTTGGCATCGGGATTAATACTTCATCGCCCGGATCAAGCATGGCACGCATGGCAATATCAATTGCCTCGCTTCCTCCTACGGTTACTACGATTTCATGCTGATAATCATACTGCAAGTCATAATTACGGAATAAGTATTTTGCAATTTCTATTTTTAATTCTTTTAATCCGGCATTGGAAGTATAGAAGGTACGTCCCTTCTCTAAGGAATAAATTCCCTCATCCCGGATATGCCATGGAGTATCAAAATCCGGCTCGCCTACTCCTAAGGAAATAGCATCTTCCATCTCATTTACAATATCAAAAAATTTCCGGATTCCAGATGGCTGTATCGTTACGATTGTTTTTGATAATGGATTTCTCATGGTATCATCTGTATCCTTTCATCTTTTGATTTTGCTGCCATAATGGTTCCGTGGTCTTTGTATTTCTTTAAGATAAAGTTGGTCTGTGTGCTTAATACGGAGTCTAATGCAGAAAGCTTCTCAGATACGAACTGGGATACTTCACGCAGGCTCTTTCCCTCGATGGTCACCAAAAGGTCAAAGCTTCCTGAAATCAGATATACAGAATTTACTTCCGGATAATTATAAATACGCTCTGCTACTTTATCAAATCCCATACCACGCTGCGGAGTAACCCGTACTTCAATTAATGCGGATACTTTTTCTACGCCGGCTTTATCCCAGTTAATCAAGGTATGATAGCCACAGATGATATTTTCTTTCTCCATTGCTTCTAATTCATTCATAACGGCTGCTTCTTCTACGCCTAATACAACAGCCAGCTCTTTTAAATCGATTCTGCTGTTCTTCTCTATAAAGGTTAAAATCTTCTCTCTCATGCTTCAATTCCTCCAATTGATTTCTGATTTACTACTGAATTACTTTATATAATTCATCCGTCTTCGGTGGTTCTAAAAATCTGCGTTCGTCCTCATTCATAAGCACGCGGTCATTTCCCGCAGTTGCTTTTCCAATTACCGTTGCTTCAATGCCATTTTCCTTTAATCTTCTAATCAGCTCATTTCCATCTGCTGCTGCCATCAGCATACAGCCGCTGGATATCAGTTCATAGGGATTGATATGGAAAAACTCACAGACTTCTACTGTCTCCTGCCGAAGCGGAATCTTCTTTAAGTCGATTTCCAGTCCGACGCCGGATGCTTCTGCCATCTCCCAGAGTGCTCCGAATATACCGCCCTCTGTTACATCATGCATTGCTCCCACGCCAGACTTCACGGCGGTGGCGGCCTCCGGCATTACAGATAAATACCGTTCAAGTGCCTGTGCCTGTTCTACAAAATACCTGGAAAAATGAGTACAGAGTTCTTCTTCCTTTTCATGGGCAATAATAGCTGTTCCCTCTAAGCCAATCCACTTAGTGGCAATGATGTCCATGCCCGGTTTTGCTCCTCCGGTAGAAATGAGTCCGTTCTTCTTTACCTTCCCTACACCGCATACAGTAACCAGTGGCTGATTTACCACCCTGGTAATCTCGGTATGTCCGCCCATAATCTGAACGGACACCGCCGCGGCAGCCTCTTCCAGCTCCTGCATCAGTTGTTTCAAAAGGCTTTCTTCCGTGTGCTCCGGTAGCAATATGGTTAACATAACTCCAATTGGTTCTGCTCCGGCACTTGCCAGGTCATTAGTAGTAATGAGAATTGCCAGCTTTCCGATTTCATGGATTGTTCCTGTAATCGGATCCGTAGACATTACAAACATCTCATCCGGGGCAAGGGTAAGGGCAGCACAGTCTTCTCCCACGCCTGCACCTAACACAACTTCCTTTCTCTTCGTATGCAATTGTCTGATTACGGAGCGTTTTAATACGCTTTCCGGCACTTTTCCTATCTTCATAGATTCTTCTTCCCATTTTTACAGCATAAGGCTGTCTCATAGCCGAGGCAGCCTTTCTTGCTTCTTATTTACGCGGGTGGCGATAAAAATCGCATACCTGCATCATCTTTCACCGTTTTACTGGGTGGTTGCAGCTCCATCTCCGGTTCCTGTATCCGGTGTCGTCGGTGTTGTCGGTGTTGTTGGTGCAGTCGGTGTCGTCGGTGTTGTTGGTGCGGCAGGTGCATCAGCCGGTGGCTCTACTCCACCGGAAGCCGCCTGTTGCTGCTGCTGCGCTGCAGCTTCTGCCGCTCTTGCCGCTACCGCATCTGAGCACCAGGTTGCTGCTGCAGAACGGATAATTGCTTCATCCTGCGTTGCAATCGCTGCATTCATTGCTCCAATTGCCTCTTCATTATCAGAGCCCATACCAACAGAAATAATTCTAGGTGTTGCTTTATATTTACTGGTATTAAATACCTCTCTGCTTTCTTCTACGCCATCTACGGTAACAATCTTCCAGAGTTTTGCCGATTTACCGATGTGTGCTTTCTGAACGGTTACAGTTCCAATCGGGTCTTCGGTAGTCTGCACCTGAATAGTCGGCTCTTCTTCACTGACCGTTTCACTGACAAAGTTTACCTGACGGTCAGCCGGTCTTGTCTCCTGACCAAATACGTTGAAATATACAATACCGCCGCTGCAGTATCCTTCAATATAAATCGGAGCCTCCTGATTATTCTTAAATTTCAAATCCTTTAAATTGCTGGCAATCGCTGCATCCATAGATGGCTGTACATATGTTACCAGCATGGAATGTGCATAACGCTCGGTAATATCCAGTTCTGCACGGATAACCGCATTATAAAGCGTTGTGGAAACCTGACATACCCCACCACCATAAGATTCTACGGTTGTACCATTCTCATATGCACCTGCCAGTTCATATCCACCGGAAGCGTCCAGTGGTGCAATAGCTTCATACACAGAAAATTCCTCTCCCGGGTAAAGTACGGTTCCATCGATTTTACTTACCGCATTTTTTACATTTGCCACACGACCGGCAGAAGAATCACTGAAGTCGGTAGAGAAAGAGCCCAGTAAATCCTTTACCTTGGAAAGTTCTTCTGCAGTTCCTTCCGGCTCTACCACATTTGCTACCAGACTGATGGTTGCATCTCCGCCCTTCCATTCTTCGGTAAAATATTTCTGTAAACTTTCTACAGAAGCATCCTCATCTACTTCGATACCTTCCTGGCCATCGATGATTTTAAATTCACCATCCTCACGTGTAAGACCATTGTTGACCGCTTCCTGGTTCAGCTCTTTGGCGTGATTTTCCAGAAAACTTTTTGTGGTGTCTGTATCTACGGTATATATAATATCAAATACTTTATTTTCCTTTTCCAGATCTTTCTTCGCTTTGTAACGCTCCAGAAGATTTCCCGTACGGGTATAATTCATTGCTTCTTTTACGATATCCTTATTGCTCCAGCTCAATCCCAGATCAGAAGGGCTTGCCTTTACACTGTTTTCTGCAGCGGACAATTCAAAGGTTGCATCCTCATAAGCAGATACTGCTGCTTCTACAGCTGCCTCTGCATCTGATTCACTCATTCCGCCTACAGACACATCCCCGATATATACGTTCTGTGGAATCACTTCTGCATTTTCATCCGCTTTCACAATTGCGGTTGCTGATACACCCGCTGTTACTGCGAGTACCAGTCCCAGAATCGGAAGCACTAATTTTATTTTTTTCATATTCTTCCTCTCAATCTCTTAAACCCTCAAGACATTTTAAAGCTTTTTATTCACCAGATTACACTGTGAAAGTTTTGCTAACACTCATTTTATCATATAACTTTGCATTTTCAAGCGTCATAACTACTAATATATTTGACAGAAATACGCGATTTCTGTATATTATGACATGATGAATGCATAAAAAATTCTATGAAAAAATAGTGATGCAAAGGGATAATACCATTGCTGCAACGAGAATAATTGCGATAAATCCTGCGAAATATTTTTTCCCTTTTGAATTTTTAAAATTAATCATTTCATTCACCTCATATTTATTTTTATACTACTATACTTTCGAAAGGAGCAAACTATGTTTCCTATCATACTCATATGCTTTATCATTTTTGTTGTTTTTCTAAACTCCAGAAAACGTCAGATTACCAAACAGGAACAGGAAATTACCGAGCAGTTCTGGGCCCGTGAAAATAAAGCCAACGCCACCCGCCGCCGCAGTCTTGACAACCTTCCTTATATTACTATTCCGGAAGAACTGCTGACTCCCCCGGCACAGGCATCTGAAGATGTCCTCACCCTTTATGAAACACTTCGTCAGCTGTCTGCTAAAAAAATCGTTAATCTGAATGGCAAAACCAATACCGATTTAAAATTAGCTTACGGTGCTGCCAGCCTCGCAGCTCTGACCGAGTTTGATGAAAATTATAATACTTTAATCTGTACCATTGCAAAACTTGGCAAACTGCTCTGCGACCAGTCTGAAGAAAAAGCCGCCATCGATATTCTGCTCTTTGGCATCCGCTGCGGAAGCGATATTACAGATAATTATACGTTGTTAGTTCCTCTTTTAAAAGAAACAAACGACAGCAGTTCATTGACTGAAGTATATCAGAAGCTTGCCACACTGCCGGAAGGCTCCAGAAAGCGTATCAAAGAAAAACTTTCCTAATCATTCGGGCATCTTCCATACTGTGAAATCAACTTATCCATAAGACGCGATGCTTCGCTTCTGGTCAGTTGTTCCCAGACAATGTCAAGTTCTATTTTATGATAATCCGCCAGTTCCTTCAAGTGAATTTTTTGAATTTTCGTTGCAGGAGTCTGGCGTTTTGTTTTATATATCAAATCTTTCGGTTCAAATACTTCCGGATTTGTTTCTCCATATGTCTTTTGTAAATACTGATAAAGTTCATGGGTTGCCAGTGCATCATAGATTGCCCGGTGCTCCCGCTCCCGCTCGATATCAAGGTAATCGCAGAGACATTCCAAAGACTTTTTTTCCGGACGCAGCATACATTTGCGTGCTGCTTTCAACGTATCTACTGCTTTTTTTTCAAACGGCACTTTCTCATTGACGGCCTGCTGCTTTAAGAAGCTGTAGTCAAATATGATATTGTGTCCCACCAGAATATCATCTCCGATAAATTCTGCTGTCTTATGAAATGCTGCTGCCGGACTTAAGCCTTCCTTTACCATCTCATCGGTAATTCCGGTAAGTTCTGTTATCTCCTGCGTAATTTTCCTGCCGGGATTCACAAAAATGTCCATGGTATCCGTCACTTCGCCATTTCTTATTTTTGCTGCTCCCACCTCAAGGATGGCATCATTTTTCGGATGAAGCCCCGTCATTTCAAGGTCAATTACTGTATAATCCTGTGGTATCATTTCCGCTTATCCTCTGCTTTACACAAATCCTGTAAGAAACATTCGCTGCACTTTGGTCCTCTTGCAAAACAGATATTTCTTCCGAATGTTATAATCTGGATGTTATATAAAATCCAGTGATCCTTCGGTAATACTTTCATCAGATCATATTCTACTTTTACCGGATCATCCTCTTTTGTAAATCCAAGGCGTTTGGAAATACGTTTTACATGGGTATCTACTACGATACTTGGGTCATGGTAAATATTTCCCCGGATGACATTTGCAGTCTTTCGTCCAACTCCTGCAAGGGAAGTAAGTTCTTCCAATGTAGACGGAACTTCTCCATGATATTCCTGAACCAGCGTCCTCGCACAGGATATGATATTCTTCGCCTTATTGTGATAAAATCCGGTGGAACGGATGTCCTCCTCTAATTCCGCCAGATCTGCATTGGCAAATTTCTCTAAGGTGTCATATTTTTTAAACAATGTTTCTGTCACAATATTTACCCTGGCATCGGTACACTGCGCACTTAAGATTACTGCTATCAGAAGCTGCCAAGGTGTCTCGTGATTCAGATAACAGATGTATTCGGTACCATAGGTTTCATCTAATCTTTTTAATATTTCTGCCGTCCTTTTTGTCACTTTGTCTCTCCCTCCCACTGAATTATCGTAACTTCCGCCTGATTCGTCAGCGGATTTCTGTTTTCATAATCAAATTTCAGATAGTATGGTTCGCATTTTCTGCCAAATGCATCTTCTTCGAAGCTATAGTCAAAGCACTCGATATGTGCAAGGCTTCCCTTCGGGCAATATGCTCTTGTCACATCTTTCCACTGCGCATAATCCTTTGCCCATTTCGGACGGCTCTTGGCATTTTCCCTGCTGTAAATATCATAAGTTGCCGCCTGATAGAACACTTCCATGTCAGCCACCCCAAGGCTTTCTACATATTCCAAGAGAATCTCGCTTCGCCGCATTCTGGTATGGCTCATGGCAAGGTAGCCATGTTCCTCATAGAAATGTCCCAGATTTTCAAACATATGATAAGCACTTTCGTGTATCGTCTCTAGCAGCCGGATGCTCACCGGAAACTGTGTGCTGTTATAATATACCTCAAGCATTTCTTCCGCCAGCTTTATGTTACAGATATCTTCATAGGAAAGCCACTTCGTCCGAAGCACCTCATAAGGTGGTTTTGCCCGGTATACTGCCTCATACTCTTTTGCATGTTCATACATATAAGAGCCTTTTAAAACCTTTAAGAAACCAAGCTGCAGCTGCTCCGGTTTCCATTCATAAATATCATCAAAGGAATGGGTAAATGTTTCATAATCTTCAAAAGGCAGTCCTGCGATTAAATCCAGATGCTGATGAATGTTTCCTGCCTTCTGGACTTTTTTCATCATCTGGTGCACATCTTTTAAATCCATATGGCGGTGGATTTCCCGGATTGTTTCATCATGGGTGGACTGTACCCCGATTTCCAACTGTATCAGGCCCGGACGCATCTTTGCAATTAAGTCTGCTTCCTCATCCGTCAGCAAATCCGCTGCAATTTCAAAATGAAAATTCGTGATTCCATTATCATGTCCTAAAATATACTGCCAGATTGCCATAGCATGCTTTTTGTCACAATTAAAAGTACGGTCAACAAATTTAACCTGTTTTACCTTCTGGTCTAAGAAAAACTGTAACTCTCTTTTTACGATTTCCACATCCCGGAACCGAAGTATCTTCTCTACCGAGGACAGGCAATAGCTGCAACGGAACGGACAGCCCCTGCTGGATTCATAATAGATAATCCGGTGGGAAAAATCCTCCGACAAATCATAGCAGAAGGGAATCGTATTCATATCAAGAATTTCCTGTGACTCATGAATCTGCACATTTCCAGCTCCATCAAAAAGGGCTATGCCCTTCATCTCCTCCAAACTGCCTTCTCCCTTCACATAATACCTGCAAAGCTCCGAGAAAGTTTTCTCCCCTTCGCCGATTATGACACCGGTAATAAACGGATGCTCTTTTAAGAACGCCTCCACTTCATAGGAAACCTCCGGGCCTCCTACCCAAATTGGAACCTTGGGACAAAGTTTATGAAATTCCTCTGCCACTTCTAAAATAATGGAAATGTTCCAGATATAGCAGGAAAAGCAGATTACATCTGGCTTTTTCAGATAAATCTCCCTTAAAATATATTCTGTCCGGTTATTAATGGTATATTCTGCCAGTACTATATTTTCTTTTAATTCTCTGGCATATGCCCGCAGGCTGTAAACCGCAAGATTCGAATGAATATACTTTGCATTTACTGCCGTGAGTAATATTTTCTTCATGATTTCTTCCTCTTTTATTTCTATTCTGGGAAATTCATATTGGCAACATATCGTTCCTCAAAGTCCGCCTGTTCTGCAAGATTGATTGATTCACATTTTTTTATCATTTCTTCCGTGCGGCTCCTGTTTTCTTCCGAACTTCCATAGGCGATACAGCCCTGCAGAGATGTATTTCCGACTGCTTTTGTACACTTCTCTAATTCCGCCGGAAGCAGTCCAATGCCTGCTGCTATATGCACATCCAGATATACTCCAAAGCCTCCTGCCAAATATACTTTTTTTATCTCTCCCATGGAAATGCCGGCATGCTCTAACAGTAATTCGATTCCGCTGTGAATTGCCGCTTTAGCAAGCTGCACCTCTCTGATATCCTGCTGGGTAAAAGTAATCTGTTTTCCATCCTTCATCCGTGCCAGAGGAAAGCCTTCTTCCCTGTATTTTTCCTTCATCTGGCCGGATGCATCTATGATATGATTTTCATAAAGTCCTGCTACCAGCTCTAACACGCCGGTTCCACAGATTCCCGTTGCCGGTGCGTTTCCAATCGTTCCAATAATTGTCCGCTCTCCAATGACACGCACCTTGCTGATTGCTCCAGTCACACTGGCAACACCGCATGAAATATTTCCACCTTCTAATGCCGGTCCTGCCGGTGCAGAGGTGGCAATCATCTTATCCTCTAATGCCAGCACCATTTCTCCATTGGTTCCCAAATCCAAAAGCAGGGAAGGTCTTTCTTCTTCATCCATCCCGCACGCCAGCATGCCAGCTGCAATATCTGCGCCCACAAATGCTGAAATTCCAGGCAGTAACGTCACCGGTATGTTCGAAAGGCTGTCCTTTCGTTCTGCAAGACTGACCGGAGTAAATGGTGCCTTACCAAGTCCCTCACAGGAATCTCCCATATAAAGATGTTCCATGGTGGTATTTCCTGCAATATAAATATGCTCAATTACAATGTCTTTCTGTTTCTTCTGTATCTCTTCTAACAGGTTTAAAATATCCTGCCGGATTAATGTCTTTAATTTTTCACCCGTTCCCGCTACAGATGCCTTAATTCTGCTTAATACATCCTGTCCAAATATACGCTGGCTGTTGCCACAGCCTGCTGTGGCAAGCACCGCTCCCGTCTCCTTCTCTGCCAGTGCCGCTGCTATGGTAGTAGTCCCGATATCTACTGCAAGGAAAGTTTTTCTCGTTTGTCGTTTTGCCTCCTGTGCTCTGCCTTCTGTTATATTTATTTTTTCTACTCCTGCAATCTGGGTTAATTCTTCTCTTCCCTCTCCCCAGCCAAAGGCAGAAATTATAATATCTTCTTCCGGTTTCGGATAGAGTTTACAGGAATTCACCCATGCACCATCTATCTCTACTTTACATTTCCCACAGGTGCCGTTTCCACCACATGCCATAGGAACCTTATAATCTTTCCGAAGCAGTGCCTGTGCGATGCTTTCTCCCGGCTGCATAATAATGTCCTGATGTAGTTGTCCAATTCGAAGTTTCAGCATTGTGGTCACTGCCTCCTTTCTTTGTGGCTATTATACCCCCCGGCATTACTACTTAACAAGGGGAAAATACAAATACCGCCGGCAGCTGCGCTCCCAAACGCAGCTGCCGGCGGTATTTTCACGCCCTTATATTTATAATATAAACCTTATTATTACATCTACTCCGCCAATCAGAAGAAGAATTCCTCCAATCAGATATACCTTTGTCTTCTGTTCATAGCCGAAATGATATCCAACATAAGCACCACCGACTACACAGACAACAGTAAGTATGATTCCAACCAGTATTAATGACAGTAGGCTTGTTCCCAGAAAGCCAAATGCCGCACCGGTCAGGAATGTATAAAATGATGTTACAGCACAAATCCGTACGAATTTATGTACGCCAAGGTTCTCTTCCCGGCGTTCATCAATCCGGTCATTCTTCCAGGCTTTAATCAAAAGCCGGATTCCCAGACACAGGAATACTGCCACTGAAATCACTTCACCTAATATAACCTGTGATTCTTTAATATCATATTTACACAGGAGGTCGGCTCCAAGATTTCCAAGATATAAAACAATTACCTGCCATACGGATACCAGTAATGTCACCAGCACAAGCTGTTTGGTACGAATCTTAGCTAACATTGCTCCCTGACATTCTACTGAAGCAAATACATCCATGGAAAGTCCGCATACAATTATTAATGTTTCTATCCAGTTCATCTTCCGTCCTCCTTTCTCTTAAAATTATTATACTTAATCCTCTGCCTTAATGGAAGCAGTTTCCCAAATAAATTTTACATTTCCTTTGACACCATCTGCTGTTCTGGTAAATGTGTTATATTCATTTCCGGCATCCAGCACTGCATCTACTTTATCCAAGAGCTCTTTCAAATCTCCGTTGTAAGCATCCGCAAGTTTCTCTATTGCCTGCTCATCAAACTGTGCCATTCCATCTGCCAGTGTCTCAGAGCCATCCTCTAACTGGTCTACACCATTTATCAGAAGGTCTGTTGCACTCTTCAAAGAAGTCATTCCTGCATTCAGTTTGTCATTATTTGCAACTAAGGTATTTGCTCCGTCTGCCAGCTGTTTTGCACCATTGGTCAAATCTGTAATTCCCTGTGAAAGTGCGCCATTTACAGAGCTGTCTAATGTATTAACACCTGCTACAATTCCATCGTCACCATTCAGGCCTGCATCTAAGGATGCTGCTCCAGTCTTTAAGGTTGCAAGCTGTGTATCATCAAACTGTGCAAGTCCTGCCTGTACCTGAGCCAGTGCCTGTGCACCACCTGTAGTTCCAAGCTTGGTTGCAACTGCTGAAATATTCTGTAACTGGGCTGCATAAGCTGTGCTTAAGCTATTGAAATCAACCGCACTGCCTGCCTGGGTAGTTACTGCTAAAAGTGTTGCATTGGTTGTATCATCCAGCATATAAATATTAGCATCTGCATTAACCGCCTGTAATCCGCCACCGGTTGCTGCTACTACCTGTGAATAGGCACCGTTTAATGTAGTTCCCGGGGTCTGTAACTGCTGTAATACTGCAAGGTAATTTACTGCTGCACTGGTATAATCAGTCAATGCGGAAGTAAATGCTGCCTGTGCATCTGCTGAAGATGCATAAGCATCCATTCCTGCAAGACTGCCATTTACAGTAGATTTCAAGGTTCCGATTCCATCTACCAGCTGGGCAACTCCACCATTAATCTGTGTTGCACCGGCTCCTGCCTGCTGCACACCAGTCTTTAATGCAGATACACCACTTGTCAGTGCCGGAGCACTTTCTGCAAGCTTTGCAATGCCGGAGTTTAAGGTATTTGCACCATCTGCTACTGCAGATGCACCAGAAGTATAATCTTTCACACCAGACTGTGCTGTTCCAACACCGGCTTTAAATTCTCCAAGACTGCTCTGTAATGTTTTCAGTCCATCGGATAACTCGCTGCTGCCATCTACCAACTGGTCAGATGCATCAGTCATCTCATCTATTGTATCGGATAATACAGATAAGTCAATATCTCCATTTACATTCATTTCAGAAAGAAGGTTGCTGGATGCCATGGATACTGTCATATCCAGCGAGAAATCTTCTACATCTGCAGTTACTTCTACATAATCCGGGAACTGGACATCATCACCAAGGTCAGCATCATCAATACCAAGGCTTTCTTTTAAACCTGGCATTGTGATTCCTACCACAATATTGTTTTTTCCATCAGAAATTACTTTTCCATTGGTAACTTCTACATTCGTGAAGTTATCATTTAATACCATTCCGGTTACAACAGAGAACGGAACATAGACATCTGTGGATTTGCCATCGATAGTCTTTGTTGTCTTCTCATTATTGGTAAATTCAAAACGCATGGTAACTTTTCCGCTCTTTCCGGCTAAATCCTTTGGAGCAATTTCTTTTCCATCCAGATAGTAAGTAATTTTCTGGGTAATCGGAGCTTCTTTATCCGTAGTACCCTGATAGAAGATATCATTTCCCTGTGCATCCCAGGTTACTTTATCTCCATCCTGTTTGAAGGTCTCATCGCCTTTTACATTCTTGATATCCTTTAAATCAGATGCATCCTCCAAAGTATCTGCATTTTCTTTATTCTTTAACCAGTCGCTTACAATGGTTTTATTTACGGTACCGTCTGCATCTGCAATCATATATACTGTTTCATCTTTTCCGGTTTCTTCTGTTTCCTTATCGGAATTCAGAAGATTTCCCAGCTGGTCTTTTAATTCAGACTTGGTTTCTTCTGCGTCTGCATCTTCTGTGTCTGTTTCCTCTGTAGAAGTTTCTTTTTCCGTAGCCTCTTCTGATACACTTTCGGTAGATGGCTTTGCTGCATTTACCTGCCATACGCCATAACTGGTTCCAAGCATTGCCACCATCAGCACGCCTGCGATTACACGAATCGCATATTTATTTTTGAATTTATTCTTTAATTCTGAAAATTTCATTGTTATGTCCTCCTTCTTAATCTATACCGTTTTGTTCTTGTTGCGGAAACCAGCACTGGTTACGCAGATTACTTTATCAAATATCATAAACAATGAAGGTAGTACAAAGATTACAACCAACATACTAATCAGTGCACCTCTTGCCATCAATGTACATAAGGAACTAATCATATCGATATCAGAATAAAGTCCTACACCAAAGGTTGCTGCGAAGAAACTCAATGCGGATACGATAATGGACTGGATGGAGCTCTGCAGGGCACTTGTAATTGCTTCCTTCTTCTCGGCTCCCTTATATCTTGCTTTCTTATATTTATTGGTCATCAGGATTGCATAGTCAACCGTTGCACCCAGCTGAATGGTTCCGATTACAATGGATGCGATAAACGGAAGCTGTGTACCGGTGTATGCCGGAATACCCATGTTGATAAAGATTGCAAAGTAAATTGCAGCTACCAGGATAATCGGCAGTGATATAGATTTAAATACAACTGCGATGATTACGAAAATTGCTCCGATAGATACTGCACTTACGACTTTGAAGTCATGGTCTGTTGTGGTAATCAGATCCTGCGTACATGGTGCTTCACCAATTAACATGCCATTTTCATCATAGTTCTTAATAATACCGCTGATGGCATCACACTGTGCATTTACTTCATCTGATGCTACTTTATACTCAGAAGTAATCAGCAGCAGTTCATAATTTTCATTTTCCAGCTCGCCACGGATAGAATCCGGGATGACATCTCTTGGAATTGCCGGTCCGACGATTGCATCCAGACCAAGTGTTGCCTTTACACCATCCACATCATCGATTTCATCAATCATCTTCGATATGGTCTTTGGCTCTAAGCTGCTGTCTACTAAAACAATGTGGGTAGCACCCATATCAAAATTTTCTTCCAGCTTGTTATTTGCTGCAATACTTTCCAGTGAATCCGGCAATGTACCGGCCAGATCATAATATACGTTCGTATTGTTATAACCCCAGATTGCAGGTCCTAAGATTACCAGGAATAAAATAATGAATATGTAATAATGGCTGGTAATCCAGTTTGCAATATTTCCAAGGTCCGGCAGAATAACACGGTGTTTGGTTTTCTCAATTGCCTTGTCAAACACCAGAATCAGGGATGGAAGGATGGTTACGCAGGCGATTACACCGAAGATAACACCCTTAGCCATTACCACACCAAGGTCAAGTCCCAAGGTAAAGCTCATGAAGCATAATGCAATAAATCCGGCTACTGTAGTAATGGAACTTCCGACTACAGAAGTAATGGTATTTGAAATTGCATGTGCCATGGCACGATTCTTATCTCCCGGAAACCGTTCCTGATTCTCCTGATAACTGTGCCACAGAAAAATGGAGTAGTCCATGGTAACACCAAGCTGTAAGACTGCCGCCAACGCCTGCGTTACATAGGAAATTTCCCCTTTTATTACGTTACTTCCCAAATTATATACAATTGCCATACCGATACTTAATAAGAAGAACAGTGGAATAATTGCGGAATCCATGGTCAGAGAAAGTACCAGAACAGATAACAGTACTGCAATCAATACATAAAACGGAACCTCTTTGTTGGTCAGATCCTTAATGTCTGTTACAACTGCTGACATACCACTTAAGTAACACTGTTTTGTTGTAATTCCCCGAATCTCTTCAATGGCATCCATTGTCTCATCTGCTGACATGGAAGTATCAAACAAAATCGCCATCAGCGTACTGTCCGATTCGTCATTGTTGAATATGTCATAAATCTCATCCGGCAACACATCCATTGGTACGGATAAGTCTGCCAGTGAATCATACCAGATAACAGATTTAACATGGTCTACATCTGCAATCTGTTCCCGAAGGGTGGAGATATCTTTATCTTCCATACCTTCAATGACACATAGGGAAAATGCTCCAGTACCGAACTCATCTACCAGAATATCCTGTCCTTTCATGGACTCTAATTCATCTGGCAGATAGGAAAGGATATCATAGTTAACCCTTGTGTTAAAGTAACCAAATGCTGCTGGAATCAGTAAAGCAAAACTGATAATGAGTATCAGGACTCTGTGCTTTACGACGCCCTTTCCAAATTTAATCATCTCTTTACCATCTCTTTCTTTTTCATGTTTTTCTAGGTAAGAGTATAAAAAAAAAGACTGCATTCGAACATATGCAATCTTTTTTGGCTGTATCAATCCAATATACAAATTGTAGAATCTGTAACAGTTGCTATACATATCTGCCAATTTGTATATTAATTATCGCCTATAATATCTGCGATAGAATTGCGAATCATATAATTATAAATATCCGACATCTCTTTTGCAGGCATAGACATTCCACTTTTTATCCAGGTAATTACCAGAAAACATAAGGACTGGGCATGATACCGGGCAATCCGCTCTTTTGTAAGCCATGGCGATGGAATCTTCTTATCCAGATCCTTCTCTTCCAATACTTCTATCAGTGTTCCCGTAATGCATTCCTTTACAATATCTTCAAAAGAGTTCTGTCCCTCTAAGCGGCTTGCTTTGGTATAGAAATCTTTTTCTTTTTCAATACCCGCAAATATAATAATCAACGCCTGATTAATCATTCCATTCTGAATCAACGGCTTTACCGGTTCTAATAATTCAGTCCGGATAATCCACTCTAACAGTTCATACTTATCCTGAAAATGATTGTAAAAGGTCGGGCGGATAACTCCCGCTTTATCGGTTATCTCTTTGATTGTAATCTTTTCTATAGGTTGCTTGATTGTCAGCTCTTTTAGGCTCTCCGCAAGCAGTGTATCGATTGCATTCCTTCCCTGATTTGTCATAACTTCCTCTCATCTTCTTATCAAACAGCCGTCTAAACGACCAGTCGCACTATGGTGATACTTCTTGCTTCCTTATTATTCTTAAGGTCTATGATTTCTCCTGTATCACAGACTTTTACAATCGGGCGAAGCACAAATCCCTGATAATTATGCTTTACTACTGCCATTCTGCCATCAGAAAATTCCACTTCACAGCCCGCCGGATAGACAGCCACCCAGCGTAAAAATACTTCCACCAGCTTCGGATCAAACTCCGAACCGTTCATTGCCATTATATATTCAATGACATCTGCCGGCGGCATCGGATCACGGTATGGTCGTTTTGAAATCATGGCATCATACACATCTGCCAGCTTGATAATTCTTCCATAAATACTGATTTCATCACCGGATTTTCGCATCGGATAACCTTCGCCATTATAGCATTCATGATGTTCTAATACACCAAGATATACTTCCGGTGCGAAATCAAAATTATCCCTCAGGAACTCATATCCTAACTTCGGATGCTGTAATACGATTCTTCTTTCTTCCTCGGTCAGTGTACGACGTGCATTTAATATATCTATCTCTAAAAATTTCTTTCCGATATCATGAAGTAATGCAGCCGTAGTAAGAATGCGGAGTTCATACTCATCCATTCCATAATGTGCTCCGATTACTGCGGATAAAATTCCCACATTTACAGAATGAAAATAAGTATAATCATCATAATTCTTAAGACTCATCATGTTATACATTACTTCTTCATTTTCCAGAAGACTGTCCACCACCTGCATGACAGCTTCCCGAATCTGCCATTCCTGTTCGCTGACATCTTCCTCTTCCATACGGTCAATAAACAGATGATGTACTATTTCCAGGATCTTTGAGTGAATAGACGGCTTAATTACTTCGGCAATCTCTATTTCTTCAGAAAACTTATCATCAATATAAAGACCCGGATAACCCATCTTATCCAGATTCTCTATCTGCTCCTGATTTAAAATCTGATGTCTGCCTAAAAGCATGACTCCCTGACCGTCTAATATGTCCTGAGCCAGTACCATTCCGGCCTCCACCTTTTTTATTGGTAGATAACGCATCTAAATTGCTCCTCTTTGTCTTTTGTTACCCCACACGCCTATTCTATAACATTTTATCTGCGATTACAACTTTTTTACTCATCAAATTCTACCGTCACAAAAAAGCCCTTCGGTGTTTCCTTTACATCCACTACCGTCCCTTCGGTAGACTTCAGGCGTTCCCGGAAGGTATAATTTGCTGACATTGCAAATGCATTTCCAAGTGTATAGTAATAGGAAGTCGGCAGCTTACTCTCTGTCACCGGTAACACATCTCCTACTTCCAGTAACCCGGTTCTCTCCATTTTAAACTCCATCTGCCGCATTGATAATACGCCTCCTGATTATGCTTCTAAATTATTCATTTTCTTCTGAATCTTCTTCTACTACTTCTACATCAATGGCTTCTGCCGCCTGTTTTGCCGCTTTGACAGCACCTGCCACACGATATACTACAAACAAATCACTCAGTCCGTCATAAATCAGTGCAATTCCTACGATTACCATAGCAATCTGTACCATCTCGATGGCTTTCCAGATTAATAATATTCCGAATGCAAAATTAAGAATTGTAATCAAAAGCAGGATTCCCCATGCTGTGTCACCATTCTGCTTTGCTTCGATGGTCATCCGTAAGTCTTCCAGACCATGCATCAGCAATACGACTCCGATTACTACCGGGAATATCTTTGCAAAGTTCAATGGCTGTACCAGAATCCATACCCCCAAAATAACCAGTGCAATTCCGGTTGCCAGTCCCAGCCTGCTTTCCAGTTTATTTCTCATATAAGAAATAACATGTCCGATTCCCATCACGCATAAAATAGCTGCTAAAATATAGCAAAGTACCTTTGTTACCTGCGTAGGCCATATCATAAGAATAACTCCCAGTGCCACACAAAGAATAGCGGATAATATAACATCTGCTTTGATTCTCTTTAATGTTTCCTTCATAATAAATACACTCCTTCCACTTGTTTTTTTATTTAATTTCTTTCCTTTATTTTGCAGTAATATCTGCATAGGCTGCTCCGGTTACTGCTGCTAAGTCTGCCGGAGATAACGCCATGGATGTGCCGATTCTTCCGCCACTGATATAGATTTTATCAAACTGTTCCATACTTTTATCTAAAATGGTCGGAAACTGTTTCTTCATTCCAAGGGGACTGCAGCCACCTCTTACATAACCGGTAATCTTTGTAATATCTTTTACATGAATCATTTCTACGGATTTCTCACCGGCCGCCCTTGCTGCCGCCTTTAGATCCACCTCTTCTGCAATCTGTACCACAAAGACATAATATGCCTTGCTTTTTCCCTGCATGACCAGTGTCTTATAAGTCTGTTCCACCGGTGCTCCGGTCAGTTCTGCCGTATGCAGTCCGTCAATAAATTCATCACATTCGTAATTTAAGATTTCATATGCCACTTTATGCCGGTCTAAAATCCGCATGGCATTGGTCTTTACTTCTTTCCCCATGGTTTTATGCTCCTTTTGGGTTCTTTACTTTTTTTGAAAGTCTCTGTTTTAACCTGAGCTGATTTGCATGTTACTCATCCGCTCCATTCACATAGGTTTCTAAAAAAGAATGTTTTACCCCATCTTTCTTATAAGCAATAATGGTACTTAAATTTACATTTTCCACACTACGGAAGATATTATTTTCCACATATGGATTTACTTCCTTTAATCTGGCAATCAGCTGTTTGATTTCCATCCGCTTTGACACGGTACGTCCATCCGGGTCACAGGTGGTACAGGTATCGGTAAAATGGCAGGCACACTGGATAAAATGCAAATCATTATAATCTCTCCAGTGCTTGATATCATCCTCCCGGATTAAATACATCGGTCGAATCAGTTCCATTCCTTCAAAATTCGTGCTGTGTAGCTTCGGCATCATGGTCTGTACCTGTGCACCATAGAGCATTCCCATTAAAATAGTCTCAATGACATCATCATAATGATGTCCCAGCGCAATCTTGTTACAGCCTAATTCCTTTGCCTTGCTATATAAATAACCGCGGCGCATTCTTGCACACAGATAGCACGGAGAATTCTCAATCTCATATACCGCATCAAAAATCTGTGTTTCAAATACCGTAATCGGAATCTGCATCAGTTCTGCATTCCGTTCAATCACTTTACGGTTCATCTCACTGTATCCCGGATCCATCACTAAGAATACCAGTTCAAACTGGAATTTATTATGCCGCTGCAATTCCTGAAAGAGTTTTGCCATCAGCATGGAGTCCTTACCACCGGAAATACATACTGCCACTTTGTCTCCCGGTTGCAACAGCTCATATTCATTGATTGCTTTCGCAAATTTACTAAAGATTGCTTTATGAAATTTCTTGCGGATGCTCTTCTCGATTTCCTGACAGCGTTCCTCTTTCTCTGATGTTTTCTTCTGGAAACTATCCATCAGATATGCGCCATAACCGCCCTCTAAGCTGACTGCATCAAAACCTTCTTCCCTTAGTCTTTCCGCTACTCCGATACTGTTGATTCCTTTGGCACAAAATAGTATCAGACGCTTGGCCGCCGATAGTTCCTCTTTTCTCAAAAAAATCTCCTGCTCCGGCAGATTGACTGCTCCCTTGATACTTCCATAGCGGAAGGCATCCTCATTTCTGATATCGATTAACTGGTATTCCCCAGCCTTATATTCTTTTAATTGTGCCAGATTAATCTCAGTATCTGCCATGCTTCCGCTCCTTACTTTCAATTTTCTCTTATTTTATACTAGGCGTTTTCTTTTATCAATATCTTCTGTTTCCATTTTCCGCTCCGCCACCGTAAAATCATTCCCACTGCCCGGACACATTCATCCATTGCCATACCGATATATGCTCCACAAACCAGCAATCCTAGATGAATTCCGAAGAAATAAGATCCCCCCACCGCACACAGGTACATGAATATCGCAGCAATCACTGTAGTAAATACCGCATCACCGCTGGTCTTTAAAGCATTTCCGTATACCAGATTAGTCACCCGTCCAATTTCAAGGACAATATCAATTGCCAGAAGCTTTCCAACCAGAGATACCATCTGTGGATCATCCGTAAACATCCGTATCAGCCAATGGGACGATAAAGCAAAAATGCTCTCCAGTATCGTCGCAACAATTACACCCACAACTGCTGCTTTTCTGGTTCCTTTATCACAGGCTTCATAATCCTGTGCACCTATCCGCCAGCCGACCATAATTGCATTTGCCTGGGCTAACGCTGCACCTACGCAGTAAGAAAAATTTGTAATCTGTATGGCATAGGAACGGGCTGTTACGTTCATTCCATTGGCATCCATCTGATTTAAGAAACGGATAATCAAAGTCATTGCCACATTATATAGTGCTGTTTCCATGGCAGAAGGCAGTCCGATCTTGACAATCTGTCCGAATACCACACGGTTCTTAAGCCTCTCCTCCTTCTCCTTCGCATGAATATAATAATGTCCGAAGCAGATTACCAGGCCAAGATTCAATACCCTTGAAATTACTGTTGCTGCAGCAAC
Source organism: Roseburia sp. CLA-AA-H209 (assembly GCF_020687575.1). Classification (NCBI taxonomy): domain Bacteria; kingdom Bacillati; phylum Bacillota; class Clostridia; order Lachnospirales; family Lachnospiraceae; genus Roseburia; species Roseburia sp. CLA-AA-H209. Next base: position 49,985 of record NZ_JAJEQU010000008.1, on the reverse strand, counting down.
TCCTGCTACTCCATAGTGGAACCCAAAAAGGAATACTGCATTTAAGATAAAATTTAAAATGTTGGCAGATACCGTTGCCACAAGAGGCTGTCTGGTATATCCAAACGCTCTTAAGTAGCTGGAGAAAATCGGAATCAGTGCGTTTAAAATGCATCCGCCTCCCACAATCCTAAGATATGTTTTTGCATACTCCATCAGAGAATCTGCCACACCAACCGCTGATAATATCATTCCTGACTGGAAGAACAAAAATACCGCAAGAATTGCTCCTACAATAGCGTTAAATAACATGCCAAGCTGTCTTGCCTGATATGCAATCCCCTCTTTTCCGGCACCGATATACTGCGTCATAACCGCAATCATTCCGGCTGAAATAACAGAAAACATAATGATAAAAATACCTATATAGGTATTGGCTGTTCCAACAGCACCGACTGCTGCATCTCCCACAGATGAAAGCATCAGTGTATCCACCATGCCGGAAAGCATATAACATAATGTTTCCAGGCAGATTGGTACAAACAATTGTCCAAGGGTTTTCTTTTGTTCCACGTTTTGTCCTCTTTCTTTTCTTTCGATAGTTCTTTACATTTTATAATTTATCTTTTTGAATGGCGTCTGTGTAGTCTGCCAAGACGGGATGCGGTATCAGGGTGTAAGTAGTATCTGGAATTTGTTTTTTCGTTGTCTCTGTTCCGGCAACCGGTGCAAAGTCACATCCCTGTTCCTATGCACCTCGCTGGTACATCCCTGTACCAGCGTTGCCAGATAAAGAACAAATTCCAGATACTACTAACAGCCCCGATAAGCATCCCTGCTTTGGCAGACTACACAAACGTTTATCTAAATAGCAAATACTAAATAGCAAGCTGCAAATAATAATAAAATCAATAGCTATGCGCAATTACAAGAAAATCCTGCGGACGCAAATGTAACAAACTTACATTTATTTTTGGTCTGCAGGATTTTATTTTACTGCGCTATCTGACTTTTATGCTGCCGGCTGTTCAGACTGTTTATCATGCATTACCAGCTTCAGCAGAATCGGGGTAATCAATGTTGTCACGATTACTACCAGTACGATTGGTGCGAAGAATCTATCATCTAACATGCCGCACTGATATCCCTTCTGGGCAACAATTAACGCAACCTCACCACGGGAAATCATTCCGACACCAATCTGTAATGCTTCTTTATTTGTATAGCGGCAGAACTTTGCGCCCAGTCCGCATCCAATCACCTTGGTCAGTAAAGCAATCACTAAAAGGATAATGGTAAATCCTACCATAGAACCTGTCATTCCGTCTAAGGATGTCTTAATACCGATACTTGCGAAGAATACCGGTGAGAAGAATAAGTAAGACGGGAAGTTGATTCTGTCTTTTACATATTCACCGTTCTTCATGCTGCAAAGCATCAGTCCTGCGAAATATGCACCTGTAATATCTGCAATGCCGAAGAATTTTTCTGATATATAGGATAATAAGAAGCAGAATGCCAGTGCAAATACAGTAACACGTCTTTTCTGACCTTCGCTTTCAATTAATGGTTTGCATTTTGATACCAGGAAGAATAAGATTCCGATTACAATAAAGTAAAGAACGATCTTAACCATAACAGTAACCGGATTTACGCTGGTATCCTTTAAGCTCGTTACAATGGTAAGTACAATAATTCCAAGAATATCGTCAATAACAGCTGCGCCAAGAATGGTTGTTCCGACTCTTCCCTTTAAACGTCCCAGTTCACGCAATGTTTCTACTGTAATACTCACAGATGTTGCTGTCAGCACAACTCCGATAAAGACAGATTTCAATACCTCCTGATAATCTGTAAAATCTGTATGGAAATATAATGCATACCCTAAAAATCCACCAATCAGAGGAACAATAACTCCGATTAAAGCAACGATAAAGGATGCCAATGCATTTGCCTTGATTTCTTTCAGATCAGTCTCCAGTCCTGCGGAGAACATCAGGAAAATAACTCCGATTTCAGCTGTGATTTCAAGGTATACTCCGTTGGTTCCATCCAGTGTGATAAGTTTTAATACAGATGGTCCTAAAACAATACCGGCTGCCAGTGCTCCTACTACTGCCGGCATATGCACTTTTCGTGAGAAAAGTCCTAATACTTTTGTTGAAATTAAAATAATTGCTAAAAAAAGCAGAAATTCATAAGATTCCATAATATGACCTCTTTCCTTCCTTCTCTTGTTTTTTCTTTTTACATTCTCCTAAACCCGGAACTATGTTAACTCTTTTTGCTGGTAATAGCAATACATTTTTTCTTTTTTTGTTACTTAATATTTATATATTTTCCAGGATTTTTTGTTACTTTTTCACAATTAAAAATCAGCCACTCTTTTTAGCATGAAAAAACAGCCCTTCCGGACTGTTTTTTCGAGGAGTTTAGTTATGAAAATGTTTCATCTATTAAAAGGAAATTATTGCCACTTTTTCAAACGAAAGGAAATCTGTTTTTTATTTTTGTGTCCCTTCATTTGATAAATTCATTATATCCATGAAATGTGTCTAAAGTGTGTCAGCTTTCGAAAAGGATTCTAAAAAATTCTAAAAAAATATTCCCATTTAATTTATATTTTATTTAGAATTAAGTAATATTTCGCACAAACGCAGCTTTTCTAGTGTTGCCGCACTGTTTTCAAATATTACCCTGCCTTTTCTGTCTCCGGTATACAATAATTCCTTTTCCATAAGCCGCCGTCTGGTCTCCCGTGCCACACCGGCTCCTCCATCAAAAAATTCCACCGTATTTCCAATCACTTCTGCTATTGCATCCTTTACAAAAGGATAATGGGTGCATCCCAAAACGATTGCATCCACCCTTCCCTCACAATATGGTTTCAACAGCCTGTATAAAAATGCCTTTAATCCGGCACTGTTTAATTCTCCACGCTCAACAAATTCCACAATTCCGGGACATGCCAGTGGGTAAATCTCTGCATTTTTTTCATACCGTGCCATAAGCCGTTGAAATTTTTCTTCCCGGATTGTCATTGGCGTTGCCATAACAAGTACCCGTGGATGCTCCATAAACTGTACTGCAGGCTTTAATGCAGGTTCAATTCCAACCACCGGTACATCCGGATATTCTTTTCTCAAAATCGAGACATCTGCACTGGTTGCTGTATTACAGGCAATCACTACTGCTTTTGCTCCTTCTGATAACAGGTGTCTCACATGACATTCCGTCAGTTTCCGCACCTCTTCTAAGCTCTTTCCACCATACGGTGCATTTTTAGAATCTCCAAAAAATATATAATTTTCATTTGGCATCAGGCGTACCAGTTCACGTAATACACTTATTCCACCTACACCTGAATCAAATACTGCAATTGGTCTTTCGGTCTGTTTCATGATAGCCCCCTGTTTTCGCATACAAATAGGTTCTCTTCTTTCGTAAAAAACTGCTGAAAACAGATTTTCCGTTTTCAGCAGCAATTCTTAGTTTTCCCTCGGGCATCTACGCACTCTCTTAATATTGCAGTCCTTTTAAAAAGCAGAACGCCTGCCGGCTCTCCTTCTTAGCCGTGTCTTCTTCCCGCGGACACCTAGACACATGCTTTACATTGCAATCCTGAATCTGTCCCGAACTGCAGTCCACAAGCCCTTTCAGGTAACAGAATTTGTTTTCCATTTTTCCCCTATCTACTCCTCATCACCCCAACATTATGTTTCTAATGTCATCTTTATTCTATCATCTTGGGATGGAATGTGCAAGCCATAACAGACCTGTGTTTTGAATACTTTTCCAGCAAAAACGATTACTTTCTATTTTTCATATAAAAATTTTTCCGGCAGTGTTACTTTAAAATCTTTTGCCAGCTGCCGGAATTCATCTGGCTGGATTGTCTGATGTTTCTGACTCTGCATAGATAACATCTTCACCAGTATCTCTGCTGATTTTTCAGCTGTATGCATAAGTCCAAATGTCAAATCAAAATCCTCTCCTGCCGCAAATGTACCATGATGTGCCCAGATTGCTAGATCATATTTTTCCATCAATTTGCTGGTAGCAACAGCTATTTCTCTGCCACCTGGCACCATCCACGGAACAACACCAATTCCATCCGGGAATACAACCGGACATTCTGTTGCCATTTCCCAAAGTTCTCTTGTAAATACTTTATCTTCCAGCGGCAGAACAAAGGTCAGGGCAATAATATTGGTGGTATGTGCATGATATGCAACTCGGTAATTTGGATTTTTCTTCTTTTTTACTTCCAGATTCATCAAATGACTCGGTAATTCAGAAGTTGGTCTTCCTCCATTTACCAGTCCCCAGACAATACGGTAATTCTCTCCTTTTTCGTCCAGTTCTATCATACAGATAGAATCTTCCGGTTTCAAAATCACATTGCGAAAATACTTACCACTTCCAGTTACCAGAAAATATTCTCCTGCAAGATATGGCACCGATGTTCCGATTGGCTGCCATTCTTTACTATTAAAATTTTCTTTTACCATTTCTACTTCTTCCGGTTTTACACGATAAGATAAATTACCGCCATTTCTTTCATGCCATCCCTGTTCCCATCCATCATTTGCCATACGGATAAATCCCTGTACGAATTCTGCATCTAAAAACTTCATTCTCTCTTTTCCTCTTATTATATCTTTCTGATATTTTTCTTTCTTAACTATTATTGTTTGTATATTCTCTAGTTACGGTTTACCAATACTTCTTTTTCATATTTTTCAATTGCATCATAGAAATGTGCATCATCTGTAACACCTTCCCGTCTGCAATATTCTTCCCAGACTTCTCCAATCGGAAGCATCTTTACTGCCTCCTGCATTACCATTAATTTACCCAGCTGATTGGTATCCTGTAATTCTTTCAATTGTTCATTCGGTGTACATAAAGCCATAAGCAGAGCCTTCTGCCAGCTTCGGAATCCTGTTGCAAGTGCAGAAACACGATTGATACTTGCATCAAAATAATCCAATGCCATATACACCCGGTCCAGTGCCTGATTTCTTACAATCTCTTTTGCCATTTCCTTTGTTTCATCGTCCAGCAAAAGAACATGGTCGGAATCCCAGCGTACTCCTCTTGTAATATGTAATGCAAATTCCGGATAGAAACACAACATTGCAGGAATTTTATCCGAAACATATTCCTGTGGATGATAATGTCCATTATCCATAAGCGGCATACAGCCATCATGCATTGCAGCAAAGCTTAACGTAAATTCTGCAGAACCTACCGTATAAGATTCTACTCCGATACCAAAAACTTTCGATTCCACGCATGGTTTTACGAGATTTTTATCATATGGTTCTGATAATATCTGTTCTATGGAATCCTTATATCTCAGACGTGGTCCCATTCTGTCTGCCGGTACATCCTTAAATCCATCCCCGGTCCATATATTCATAACGCAAGGCATTCCCGTCTCTCTTGCAAAATACTCCGAAATGCGGATGCATGCTTTTCCATGTTCAATCCAGAACTTTCTTGTTTCCTCATCCGGGCTGGATAAGGTTAATCCGTTCTTTACTTTCTCATGAGAAAAGAAGGTCGGGTTAAAATCAATTCCCATATGATGTTTCTTTGCAAATGCCACCCATTTTGCAAAATGCTTCGGCTCTAAAGCATCTCTGTCTGCAAATTCGCCTTCTTCAAAAATAGCATAAGACGCATGAATATTTAATTTTGCTGTACCCGGCATAAGTTTCATTGCTTCTTCCATATCTGCCATAAGCTGTTCTGGTGTCTTCGCTCTTCCCGGATAATTTCCTGTTGTCTGGATTCCACCGGTCAATGCACCATCATTATCAAATCCCATTACATCATCGAGCTGCCAGCAATGGAGGGAAACCGGAACCTTTTTTAACTGCTCCATTGCCTTTTCCGTATCTACTCCCCATGCGGCATATTTTTCTTTTGCCATTTCGTAACTTGTCATACTTTCTAATCTCCTTCTCTATGCTTTATATAATTTAATTTCAAAGGAATGATAAATACACTCCCTCGCTTCTTTCAAATCAGCGAATTCTCCTGCTGTAATCATCTGTACGGAAATATTCCCCAATGCCGTTGCCTCTGTCGGTCCAGCCAGAACTGTTTTTCCGGTATATTTTGCTGTCAGTTTGTTCAGAAAATCTGCATTTGCACCACCTCCAACAATATGGAGTTCCTGATATTTCTGTCCGGTAATTGTTTCTATCTCTTTTGCTGCCATGGCATAACAGTTTGCCAGACTGTTATAAATAACAGCCGCTATTTCTCCGATTGTCTTTGGAACCTGCTGCAGCGTCTCCCAACAAGCACTTCTTACTTCCTCTACCATACTTTCCGGTGCTAAAAATCTTTCATCATTTACATCTACCAGCGAGGTTATTTCTTCTTTCTCTGCCAGTTCACAGATTTCCGCAAAACTCATATCCGGAACAAGTTCTTTTTGAACCGACTGTATCATCCACAATCCCATGATATTTTTTAAGAAACGATAACGATATCCATAACCGCCTTCGTTGGTAAAATTGTAAAGCATACTTTCTTTGCTGCAATCTGCCTGCAGCCGTTCTGTTCCCATCAAAGACCATGTACCAGAACTGATATATAAGGTCTCTTCTTTCCGGGACGGCACTGCTACAACTGCTGATGCTGTATCATGTGTCGGCGGCAGAATCACCTTGCAGTTAAATCCCACCTGTTTTTGAATCTCCTGTTCAAGTTCTCCGACTTCACATCCTGCCATTTTTATCTCTTGAAAGATATTCCGCTTTATTCCAAGCTTTTCAATCAGTTCATCATCCCAGTCTTCCGTTGCCGGATTTACCAGCTGTGTTGTAGTTGCATTCGTATACTCCTGCACTTTCCTGCCTGTTAACAGGAAATTAAAATAATCCGGAACCATCAAAAAAGTTTCTGCACGTTCTAACTGGCCTGGTTCTTTTTTCTTTAATGCCATCAGCTGGTAAATTGTATTAAAAATCTGTTTTTGGATTCCTGTTCTCAAATATAACTGTTCTTCCGTTATTAATTTGTATACCTCTTCATCCATTCCATAGGTCCGCTTATCCCGGTAAGCAACTGTTTCACCAATTCTTCTGTCATTTTCATCTAAAAGCACATAATCCACTGCCCAGGTATCAATTCCCATGCTATATGGAATTTTTCCAAGTTCCGCACACTTTTTCATTCCTGAAAGAATTTCCTGAAACAGTCTTCTGACATTCCACACTTTATAACCTTTCCGATCAATCATTTCATTAGAAAAGCGGTAGATTTCTTCTAAAACTATTTTTCCATCCTCTAAGTGTGCCAGCATGTGTCTGCCACTGGATGCGCCAATGTCCACTGCAAGATAATATTTTGTATTCATTTTCACACTCCTTCTTCCTGTTCGTTAATCTAAATCTAACAAAAATAAGGACAGTTTTTTAGCCTCTCATTAGACCAAAAAACTGTCCTTATTTTCCTTGTTTTAAATTCTTATATGCACGTCTTTCTTATGTAAATCACGATATTTTTTTGGTGTCATTCCATAGCGTTTCTGAAACTGCCGATAGAAATAGCTCTGGTTTTCATAACCAACTTCCAGTGCAATGTCCTCCACCGTAAGTTCAGTCTCTACTAACAGATATACTGCCTTTTGAAACCGTTTTCTCTGCAATAGTTCCTGAAATGTATATCCTGTTTTCTGCTTCATCAATTTACTCAATACTGTCATCGACTGATGGGTATCTTCCGCAATCTTAGTCAGATTTGCATTCTGGCAATCACTGTTAATATATTCCATCACCGCCTGTACAACAGTTTCCTTATAATCAAGGGATGAGTTATGGCTCAAATTTTCCAGATGATTCAACAGATATAAAAATACAAGCCCCATGGTATACTGATTGGCAATATCTTCATTACAATGTGTATGCAGCATGGATTCTATCATATTTTCCATCAGATTCTCCACCTGTAAATCTTCTTTTAAACGAAATAGCAGATAATGGGAAACCGGATTCTTCTGCCGCATTGCACCAATTACAAAATCAGCCAGTACATTTTTCTCATGCAGCATCGTAAGTGGAACTTCAAAAAATTCCGGTAATGCAATAAAATTAATTCCAATATCTTCATACTCAGCCCTTTTTATTGCATGTGACACATGCTGGTTCAGCATCAGCACATCTCCTTTACGCAATACCAGTTCTTTTCCTTCTATATAATGTGTAATACTGCCCTGTACCACATACATCATTTCCACATAATTGTGCCTATGCTCCGGGAAATCCACAAACCGGCTGTGTGGACGTACCGTAATCAGCTTTCCACGCTGCAGTAATCTTTTTCTGTCAATCTCTGTCAGGTTATCTTTCGCATACAGACTTTGTTCCACCGTACTTTGTCCTGATTTATATTTCTTTTCTTCCTCCGATATTATCATCAATTCGTCCAGAAGTTCTTTTCTCATCCCGTTTTCTCCTCAATGAAACTTTTCCTAAAAACAACAATACAGCCAATATGCTTCCAGAAGCTGCCAGTAATACAAAAGTCTGCTGCCATTCCGTCTCATCGCCTGTCTTAATCTCCTCTGTTTCCAGTGGAGTCACAGGTTCCTCCCTTTCTTCCTGCGGTTCCTGAGGTCTTGAAACTGCCTTCCTTGCCAGCTTTAAATCCACTACCGCATCCTTCATCCAGACATACTTTCCATCACCTGTTTTTTCGATATTCTCCATAAAACCAGGCAGTGTAATCAGATACGGATCTGCCTGATAGATTTCATCGGATAAATAAAGCGGTTTCATACAAACTAAATATACTCCGGCTTCCATTCCATCCTTGTTTCCTGTATTATCTGTCAGTTCAATCTCTGCATCCGGTTCTGTCTTTGCACTCTCATCCCATTCGGTAACCCCAAGAGATGCCGCCACATCTTCTGCTTTTTTCTTATATTCACGGGCGGATGATTCCACGGATAACTCCTGTATATTTAACCCGGAATATTTTTCTAAATCACGGTATTCCCCTGTCTCTGTAATATCTGCAATGCGATATAGCCTAAGCTCCAGCTTCTGCTCTTTTAAAGCTGCACGGTATGCATTTGGAATTTCAAAAGTAATAGAACATGGTTCCGATACCGGAATATTCTCCTCTGCCCGTACACTCTCTGGCTGCAGACCAGCAAAACATATCATTATGAATAGTATTTTACAAACTATTTTATTCCTGTGCTTTCTCCCTTTTGTTCCATGGCTGCTTTTTTTCTTTATCATCCAGATGATACTTCTGCATATTACAATGGAGCCTATAGCAGCTATTATTCCAATAAAAATCCATGCCAGATAATTCGTATGAATGCTTTTCTTTGCCTGTCTTTCCTGCTCCTTCTCCTGTTCCTCTACATAAGGCACTCTATGTCCACGCACCAATAAACGCTGCGTATTTACACCATATGGCGTACAGGTAACCAACGTTACATAATCCTTCCCTTCTTCTACATTTAAAATCTCTGTATCTTCCGGCATCACAGTTTCTATCTGATCCACTTCGTATGCCAGAATCTCATCTAATATATATAAGTAGAACTGGTCTCCTTCTTCCAGTAAATCGAGGTCTGTAAACAGGGACATTCCTGGAATTCCCCTATGTGCTGCTATAGATGCATGTGTTGACGTTCCACCGATGGGCAGCGATGAACCCTGGATATGTCCTGCTCCTTTTTGTAATACCTCTTCTCTGGAAGTATGATATACAGGTATAATTTCGCCAATCTTCGGAATAGACAGATAACCCATCATACCATCCCCATTCTGATTCAGGCAGGACATATATTCACTATCCTGCTGTGTTACTTCCTCCTGTTCTGCCTGAATGAAACTATCAGGAATTACAATTGGCTGCAACCGCTCGTTATATGCCGCTGCTTTCTCCCACTCCTCTTCTAAACTGGTATCCTCCGCTTTTTCTGCATTTTCATGCTGATATTCTTCAAACTTTAATTTGCTATTATACTCGTTCCACATATTAGAAAACATTGGATAAAGCAGCAGGGCAAAGCCTGTCAAAAAGCCAACTGCCATGAGAAACATTAATGTTTTACGTACAGATTCTTTCATTCTACTTTGCCCTCTCTTAATTATTTTACCTGTTTTCTTTTTCTCAATGAAACAAACATTGTTCCAAATCCTGCCATTAAGACAACTGCTGCAACAGTCAGTGCAATCATTCCTGCTCCACCTGTCTCCGGTAAGGTAATAAGTGGTGTATTATTAATTCCAAACGTATCTGCATTTGCAGCATTGTCTGTTGTATTTATTGTTCCATTATCCAGCTTTTCATGTGTAAAAGTAATAGAATTTCCAGTTGCGCCATTTACTCTTACCGTATAATTCTTTAATTCTCCTGTCAGTTCATTATAAGTCGGTGTGATTACAATCGTATAAGTAGTCTTATCCAATGCATATCCCAATGGTGCCTTGGACTCTTTTAAAGTATATGTACCTGCATCCAGACCGGTTGCTGTCAGCTGACCATTGTTTTTTGATACAATATAATCATATGTTCCACTTGTCTCGGTAGTATATTCACCATCACTGGTAAAATATAACTGCTTTCCATTTGCATCAAATAACTTGAACTGTGCACCGTCCAGTGCTACTTTATTATCAAGTTCTGTCGTTGTCTTTACACCATATTTGGTAATCTCTGTAGTTTTCTCAGAACCAGTTCCATTTACCAGAGTATCAAATCCAAATGTATAATGATGTGTGATATCCTGCATCGGATCACTCATATCAGTACCGGATGCTACCGTAGAATACTTTAAAGTTGCTTTATTCTCATCTGAATCAAAGTTTACTTTTGCTTTCTCATTTACTTTTGCCTGATAAGTAATTGCAATCGTATTTCCTGCATACTGATAAACATCCTCACCATATAAATCTAATGTAAAACCACTTGTGGAGGTTGTAATATTGGTTGAAGTACATTTCTTATTTGTTACAAATAAATCATTGATGGATGTTCCTTCTAATTTAATAGAACTTACATCCAGAGTCAGTCCATCTGTGAGTGAATCCTTAATATTATAATGTAACTTATCAGATAACCAGGATCCCTGATAATCCGGAATTGTCATCGTAATCTTAAATTCTACTGTGTCTCCAATATTCGCATCCCCATATTTATATGCATTTCCATTTTCAATTACTTCCTTCTTCATGGTTGGATCGCTGGATTTCTTCGCTGCTACATGAATCACTCCGTTTTCATCTGCAATAGATGCTATTCCAGTACCGCTGTACTGATAATTTACCGCAACCACATTACCACTATAAGAATATTCTTTGACCTGTTTATTTGCAGCGATTACATATAAACCGGGTTTTACATTTGATACACTATAGGAACCATCTACAGCATTATACTGCATGTGTAATACAGTCTTATCTACAACAGCATCTCCTTCTCCATCATGTAAATCCCAGTCATCAGCTCCCATTGTTGAATTCAGATTCATATAAAAATAAACCAGATCATCTGTATCCACTTTGCCATCTTTTACTCTCGACTCAACATTTCCCTCCGGATTGTATTTCCAGTAATGATTTCCATTTGCATCTACTGCATCAATTGCAACTGCATATGCATAAACATTACATCCTTCCTCGATTCCGGTTACCTGAATCGTAGTGACAGAATCTGCCGCCCTAACCGTTTTCGCCGGCAGAATTATACTAAGTACCAGCATTACTGCCATCATCATTGCCTTCCATCTTCTTACTCTCTGTTTCATATTCTCTCTCCTTTACTTGTTCAGACAATTATCAAAGCGGTGCTCAAAGCCGCCTTGCAATCGTCCAGTTTATATCAACACTGTCAATCATTCTTACATTTTTAGGGAATTTAAAAAAAACTAAGTTATACTACTGATTGGGGAAGAACCTATACTTTTTGCTGGCGTTGGGAAATCACCAGCATTAGTACGGCAAAAAAACTCATGAAAAGTGTACCGATAACCGCAAGCGGATAGAGCCCTCCACTTTTTGTTTCTGGCATACGATATACTGCTTTATCTATAATTGAAAGTGTTAATACCTTATTTACCGCATCATATGATGCCTCTCCATAACCTGCCCCACCCTGCGTTACTTCTATTTGTGAAGCATCCTCATTTATACTTAAGATAATATCTTCCATTATTTCATATCCCACAGGTGCATGTGTTTCCCGCAGAATATAGGTTGTATTACATGCAAGCTGCAGTGGTTCTCCATTTGTATCTGTAAATTCTAATTCTCCGATTTCATGTCCATCTGTTCCATCCGAACTTGTAAGCGATATAATTTCCGTTTCGCCGGATGATTCCACCTGATATAACGTAAATTCTGCACCAGACAAAGCCAATGCATCAATTACTTTTGTTCCATATTTTCTTGCCTGTAAAGTCCATGTCGGTGGTTTTTCCTCATCATAAACAGAAAATACTATGGCATCTTCCTGCCTTGTCACACGCCAGTCCCCATATTCTGTTGTGCCACCTGCATCTGCCCCGGAAAGTGTATTTCCATCTTCCAATAAAACGTCATTGATAAATACCTGATTTTCTTCTTTTATCCTGATATCTATCTCATCTGACATCAGATAAAAGTTTTCCGGTGCTTCTGCTTCTTTTAATTTATAATGGGCTCCTTTTGAACAGGTAAATTCTGAGCCATTTAAATCCAGCAGTTTTACCGTACCATTTGTATCTGTTGTTCCGTTTGCCACCAGTGTAACCGGTTCTTCTGCTGTATATAATTCAAAATGCGCTCCTGAGAGTCTCTGCTGGTATTCTGTGTCACGGTACTTATCCACCTGAATGGTATAATCTATATTTTCTTCTAACAGTTCCGTAGAATTCTTCAAAGTAAACACAATTTCTTTATTCACCAGCATTCCTTTGTCGCCATATGTAGAATTCACTACCTGTTCAGACGTTCCAAGCACTTTGTTATTGGCAACCACTTCTACAACTGATACTGTCTTTCCGGTACTTTCATCCAGCTTATGTTTAATTTCAATAACAGCTAATTCACCTCTTGCCACATACCCATCCGGCGCAGTATCCTCTGTCAAAACATAAGTTCCATCATCTACCATTAACTTTCCCATTTTCTCAGCATCCAGATAAATATAAGTTTCACCGGCCGCCACGCCATCTTCTTCCATACCGGTTGTTCCACTTATTCCGATATCTTCATAACGCACTGTTCCGTCTTCCGCTATATTCTTTTTCTTAAGTGAAAATACAGCCCCATTTAATCTGTCATCCGTTCCAATATCCCGTTTTGATATTTTGATACTATAGTACACAGCATAATCTTCCTCTAATTTATCCCGTTCTGTATAAATCAGATAATTATAATTCTGCATCTGTCTTTTGTCTCCTGGTGAATCAGAAGCCTGAATCAGCATGGTCTGTCCCTTTACATCTTTATAGGTATACTTCCTGCTGTACAAATCTGCCTGATAAGACGGCCAGTTGGACGGATATTCCTTTCCAGCCATTTCATTCTTCGTCGGGTCAAATCCCGCCGAAATCATCAATCCTTTTGTAGAATTAATAAAATAACTGGAATAAGTATAAAATTCTTCCTGTGAGATTGGATTTTGCGAAGTTCCTTCGGTCTGTGTCGCATTTTCAATAACTGTATGTCCGGTACAGACTGCATTACTGTTGGGATATGCTGAATCAATATCTATATATCCATCTCCCACTACAACAAGCCTGTCTGTAACCTTAATAAAATGCTTCGTCGTGCTTGCCCAGTTATTCTGGTGCAGATATACAATTCCTTCTATATCTATAACACCCTCTATTCCAAAATATCCATAATTATATATGGCATTTTTAGTCTTATTTCCATTATAAGCTGCGCAATGTATCACAGCCTTGCTTTCACCGCCCTCTTCTTTCTTCGTTCCACCTTTCATATAGAAATAGCCTGGTCCATCTCCGGAATCATCTACATAAACAGCAGCTCCTTCTGATGCATTACAATTTTCAATTGTACCTCCATACATATAAAAAGACGGTTTCTTCCCGGAGAAAGTGCTTGCCACATATACTGCACCGCCATACTGTGATGCCTGGAAATTACGTATAACTCCACCATACATGTGGAATACCGGTGTTCCCATATTACTTCTGGATAAATTCACGCAGCCACCACTCTGTGGAAGCTTTGTCATATTCTCCCCCTCCAATGTTCCACCATATAAATTTACTGTGCCGCCACTATAGATCCAGATTAACTGACATGATGCGTAAATGACACCTCCACCGGCAGAATCCCGGATATTGAGTACTGCATTATCGCTGCATAACATAAAACTTGCGTTATTCTGCATCGTCATCTTATGGCCATTCAAATCAATATCCAAAACACCATTTAACTGACAAATGCCTGAAGCTGTCACATCCTCTGTCAAAGAAATTGTTCCTCCACCGTTATAACTGCCCAGTGAAATCGTGCCACTTCCATAAGTCTGTGAAAAAAAGGCTATCTTGTTTTCTTCTGTATTATCTACATCTTCTGTGTCCTCTGTTTCTTCTGTACTCTGCTCTAACTCACCTATCTCTGTTTCATAAATTTCTTCACCATTTTCCTGCTCTTTTGCATTCGCATTCTGTACAAAAGACAGCAGAAGTAATAGTGTTACCGCTAATAATGCCTGTACTATATGAAATTTATGTTTCCTTTTTCTCCCACAAAAAAGCATTTTCCCTCTCCATTAAATATCTTCTTTAATAAACACTATATATTAATAAACCTTTCTGTCTCTCCTTTAAGTCCATTTGATACGGTCTGATTTACATATGACTGCTCTTTGATATCTTCTACTGCTTTTGCCAAATCCTCGACACTTCCTGCGAAGACCTGTAACCCTTCCGAGCTTTCATCGATAGACGTTGCTATGGTATCCATGTTTTCTTTCATTTCATCCATTGCCTGATACATATCCTGCACATTATGATTGATTGTTCCGCAAAAATCTCCCATATAGTCTGCATCCTGGCGGTAGCGGGAAGCCATCATTTCAAAACCGTTATAATCCTGCAATATGTTCTGATTTAAGAACTCCATCATTTTTTCCACCTGTTCAATCAGTGTGCTGACTGCTGTGGTCACAGACATATTAATTGTCTGTATCTCACCCATCGTCTCCCGGCTATTATCTGCCAGTTCCCTGATTTCAGATGCTACTACTGCAAATCCTTTTCCCGCTTCTCCTACTCTTGCAGCCTCTATTGCAGCATTCAAAGCCAAAAGATTAGTCTGTTCTGCAATTCCAAGAATCTGTTCTGTCAGATTTCCTATTTCATAGATTTTTTTGCTTCCTTTTAAGCTGTCCGCAATGCTATGTCCTAAACTGCCAATCATATCATTGGTTTCTTTTTTGCTTTCTGCTGTTTTTTTCTCGATATAATCTGCCCGTTCACGCATTTCATCTACGAATTGAACTCCATTTCCGGTTTCCTCTGATATATCTCTGACATTTTCTACTATTTTTCCAACTCGTTCACTAACCTGTCCGGAACGGTCATTAATTTCCATGATTCCTGCAGATAACTCTTCAATTACAGCTGACATATTCATGGTCTCTTCTCCGATATTTCCAGCCTGCCTGTTCATTTTATCTGCAACTTCGTCCATATCGGATGAACCATCTTTTAACTGCTTCATGATATTTTGTAATTTTTCTACAAAAAGATTTACTCCTGTAACCAGTTGTCCTATCTCATCCATCCTTTTTACCGGAATCCGGATGCTTAAATCTCCATTTCCATTCTGGATATCCTCTACCATCTGGTTTAACTGTAAACTTGCTTTTTTGAGTGGCTGAATAATCGCCTTATTCACCAGTATGTATGTAACTAAGCAGATAATCAGAAAACATATGCCGATTGTTACACTGATAAGATAAGTTTTTTGGGTCCGGGCTTTCATATTCTGTGAACTGCGTTTTACATTCTCATCTAACTTTTCCTGAAAATCATTGCATGCCGACTCCCGCGCCTGTATTTTTTCTAATGCACTGCCTCCAATGATGGATTTTGCTTTTGCAATATCTCCATCATCTCTTGCCTGTCTGCATTCTTTCAATTGCTCCATCAGTTCTTTATTTACACTGCTGTAAGTCATAAAACTGTCGGTTAAACTCTGCTCTGAAATATCTTTGGTCAGCTTTTCCATTTCCGTGAGATACTGGGCAATGGCTTCTTCCTCTGTTTCCATATTTCCACTGATATCCCCGGCAATCAGCATGTCTTCATCACTGAGTGCGGTTAAAATATTGGCATATTTCTGACAGGTTTCAATTTTCTTTTCCACTCTTCCATAATATTTCTCCATGGAAATATAGCCATCCGTAACAAGCTGCTCTGCCTGTTCAATTTTTGTTACCTCTCCGATAATTACCGTAATTCCAATTACCATTACCAGAAATAAACCAATTGCCATAAATAGAAATTCTTTTTTTATTGTTTTCTTCATATTTACACCTTCTCTAAGGACGCATGTTTAAAATTTTTTCATATTTTCCGCAGTCTAATATCTCTTCCGTTCCATCCGGCAAAATAAATCTCGCATTTGCATTAAATGGAACTTCTATGTTACAGACTACTTCCTGCTCACTCTTCCAGTTCCATGCACAGACATATTTACCAAATACACTTCTCCAGCTTCCCTCTGCTTTTTTTAATCTTTGATCTGGCATCGGATATATGGTCATCTTTACCGCCTCTCCTATAGACGGATTCAGACCACACATGTATCTGTATATCCATTCTGCAATGCTTCCATATGCATAATGGTTTAAGCTGTTCATACCGGTTCCGCTGATACTTCCATCCTCTTCCAATGAATTCCATCGTTCCCATACCGTTGTTGCACCAAGGTTCACCTCATGCAGCCATCCTGGATAGTCCTCGTTTAAAAGCAGGTCATAAGCAAGCTGATTTTGTCCATTCTCTGACAAAGCCATGCACAGAATTGGTGTTCCAACAAAACCTGTATTTAAATGTCCATTATTTTTCTTAAGTAACTCTGCCAGTTTTGCCGTTATAACTTCTCTTTCTCCCTCTGGATAAAGTTTTAAATAAAGCAAAAGTGCACAAGCGGTTTGTGTGTATTCCAAGCAAAACTTTTTATCTGGAAAGTAATAATTTAAAATTGCATTCCGAATCTCTTTTTCTCTCTCTGCATATACTTTACTTTCCTCTAATCCTAGACTTTCTGCCGCTTCTTTCACCATTTTGGTTGACCAATAATGGTAAACGGATGCGATAAAGCCACTGTCTGTCTTTCCAATCGGATTATTGATATTTCCATTGTCTAATGCCAGCCAGTCTCCCAGCTGCCTGTCATTCTGCCACAGATACGGAATCTCATTCTCTTTTGTTCTCTCATATTCGTAATCCACCCAGGCTTTCATAACAGGATACTGCTCCTCTAACATTGCCTTATCTCCATAAAACTGATAGAGTCTCCATGGAATCAGCGTTGCTGCATCTCCCCATACTGCCGCTCCGGAATCCAGATAGAAAGGATTCGTATGTTCTTCTTTTTTTACCTTTGGTCTTGGAACAAAGAACGGAATAGCTCCATTACATTTTTCCTGCTCAGCCTGCATATTTTTCATATAGTGATGAAAGAAACTTCCGCTATCCATATGAAAACATGCTGTGGATGCAAAAATTCCCGCATCACCTGTCCAGCCCATTCGTTCATCACGCTGCGGACAATCCGTTGGAATATCCAGAAAATTACATTTCTGGGAACGCAGTGTATTTTCTAATAAATGATTTACCTTATCATGATCTGTTGCCACCCAGCCGGTTCTCTCAATATCAGACATAATACGATAAGCAATAAATTTATATTCTTTTTCCGGATTCAGACCTTTTATCTTCACATAGCGAAATCCATAATAGGTAAAATGAGGACGTATGGTTTCTCCTTTTCCCTTCGATACATATGTAAATTCTGCTTTGGCAGTACGGAGATTATCCCTGTAAAATCTGCCCTTTTGCAGAACTTCTCCATACTGCATCATAACTTTCTGACCTGTTTCAAATGCACCAGTTATTTCTACCCAACCGGTGACTGTTTCCCCAAAATCCAGCAAAAGTGCTTCATCTTCCTGTTTTACTGATACCGGTTGAAATTCTTCTACTTTATGAATTCTTGGATTAAATCGTTCCACAAGTGGTCTTGTTTCTTCTATTTCCTCCACGGAAAGCATTTTGTGTTCTAATGTCTCATCAATATGTTCTCCATCATAGATTCCATTTTCACATATGCTGCTTTCTTCTGCCTTCCAGCTGCTGTCTGTTACAATACATTCTTCCTGTCCATTGGCATATCGTATATGTAATTCTCCAATGCACTTCTTCTGATTACCATATAGATTTCTGTAATCACCATCAAATCCAAATCTTCCTTTATACCAGCCTTCGCCTAACAGAACCGCAATTTTATTCTTTCCCTGAGATAACAATTCTGTAACATCCAGTGTCTGATATTCTAAAAAGCTGTCATAGCAATGATAACCCGGCATAAGAAATTCTCTGCCCGCCTTCTTTTCATTGACATATGCTTCATATAATCCCAGACCACATACATGCCATCTGACAGACTCCGGTTTCTCTTTTAATTCAAACTCTTTATATAAAAGAGGCATTCTCTTTTCATTTTCTTCTGTTCCAATCCATTTTGCGGTCCAGCTTTCCTGCAGTTTTCCCGTTTCAAACCATGCCGGATTACTTTTTGAGCAGTCTCCCTTGTCATCTTTAACTTCTACCTGCCAGTAATATCTGGTTCTTGGTTTTAAGTCGAAGGAAACCAGCATCTGGTTCTCATGATAATTCTCCTGTACTCCGGAATCATATACCAGCTTTTCCATATTGCTGCTCTCTGATACTATAATTCTTGTTTCCACGGCCCATTTTCCACAGACAGCCTTTACTTCCCAGGACAAATGGATTTTTGCCAAATTAAAACCTAATGGATTTTTTTTATGATTTACTCTTAATCTGCTGATATACATATAACCGGTTCTCCCTTATGTCTCGTTATTCTTTTAGTAGGAAAGTTCGATTCGTCCACAGAATGGATCTACCGGACTTACTCCTTTAAATCTGCTTTCTCCGGCAATCTTTGCTATTACTGCCTCTAATACATAATCATTATTGGAGTAACAGTTAATATACGTTTTTATCATTGGCACATCCAGTAAATGATATGGATTGGCTACACTGATAAAAATTACCGGTACTTCTTCTGCAAACCACGGAACATTATTTCCCTGTCCCCAGAAGGTATACCAGTTTAACCGGTTGGTGGTCTGATTGCTGGCATTTTCCACATTTCCGATGTAAATTACCATGTCATACTTATCTTTAAAAGCTGTTACATTATCGACACCCTTTTCGAAATCTTCCTTCTCATAGAGGAATACCTGGAAATTTCTCTTTTCCAGTTCTTCTTTTACTTTTCCGACTACTCTTTCATTGGACGGAAAATGTCCTAAAATTTCCAGCAAAATACGCGGTGTCTTCTTCGCACTGATTGGAAGATTCTCTGCAATATCTTTCACCAGTGTAACAGACTGGTCTGCCAGCTCTTTTGCCCACTGTATATGCTCCGTGGTGCGTAAGTTTTTTAATGCTTCCTTTCCAGGAACCAGCTGTCTTTTTATCTTCTTTTCATGTAATCTTAAAGAAGCCTTTAATGCCAGTATGCGTCTGTTTGCATCCAGTAATCTTTCACGGGATAACAGACCATTCTTATAACCATCTAGCATAAACTGATAATCTTCTTTTAAATCTTTATTGAATAAAATCATGTCACAGCCATTTTCTATTGCCATTGGTACCGTTTCACTTCGTTTACCGGCTGCCGTAAATCCGACCATCGGTGTTGCATCTGTAATGACAAGTCCGTTAAATCCTAATTTGTCCCGAAGCAAATTCACCAAAAGCTCTCTGGAAAGAGAAGCCGGAACAATCTTGCCCTTTAACTGTGGATTAAAATGTTCCTGATACGCTGGCATTGCAATATGCCCTGCCATAACAGTTTTGGCACCATCGTCAATCAACCGCTGATAAATACTTCCATAGGATTTATCCCATTCTTCCATGCTAAGACTATTTACCGATGTCAAAAGATGCTGGTCTCTTTCATCCACACCATCTCCCGGGAAATGCTTAATTGAGACTGCCATATTGCATTCATCTGCTGCACGAAGATACTCCCTTGCATAGGCATAAACCTTCTCCGGATCATCGCCATATGTTCTGACATTGGTAATTGGATTATGATAATTTCTATCTATGTCAACTACCGGTGCAAAAGCCCAGTTAATTCCTAATGCACTTCCTTCTGAGCAGGCAATCTTTCCCAGACGATATGCATATACCGGATCATTTGCAGCTGCACATGCCATCTGTTTTCCATATGCAGTTCCATTGGTAGCCGCTCCATCTCCTCCCGCTTCTAAATTTGATGGAATCAGAAGCGG
Source organism: Roseburia sp. CLA-AA-H209 (assembly GCF_020687575.1). Classification (NCBI taxonomy): domain Bacteria; kingdom Bacillati; phylum Bacillota; class Clostridia; order Lachnospirales; family Lachnospiraceae; genus Roseburia; species Roseburia sp. CLA-AA-H209. The sequence continues at coordinate 29,447 of NZ_JAJEQU010000008.1, read as the reverse complement.
AATCTTTGTGTGCTCCTGCGCATAGGTAAATGTACTTTGCATCTCTTCTGCCACACCATCCCGGAAAAATAATCCGCCGATATGGAAATGTAATAACATATTCAGATACTCCGGATCCGTTGAATATCCAATCGGGCAGAACAACTGTCCTATCATTTCTTCCAGGCTCATATTTTCCAGCGTATTTTCTACCCAGGCAATGTCTACATCATCTAAATAAAATGGTTTTTCTTTATAATTCATCTCTTTTTCCTTTCATTTAAGGCACAAAAAGAGCAGCCACGGCTGCTCCTTTTCTTAATTAATATTTCTCAGTTCAGCAAAACCGCTCAATGGATATGTTGTCATTTCACATTCGGATGCTTCACCCAATCCTGCACTATCAAAGCCTCCATCTGTAGCTGCTTTTATCCCTGCCACCGCATCTTCTACAACAAGACACTCCTGTGGTTCTAACTGCAGGTATTCTGCTGCTTTCAAAAATACCTCCGGATCAGGTTTTGATTTTGTAATATTCGTTCCATCACTGATGGCATCGAAATAATTTTCTAATCCTAAATGTTTTAATATTCTCTTTGCATTTTTACTGGATGAACCAATTGCCAGTAAAACTCCCTGTTTCCTTAAATCATCTAAGGTTGTTTTTACTTCTTTTGGCAAATCAGCCGGTGTCATGTCTTCCAGCAATTCCACATACATCTTATTTTTCTGCTCTGCGAAATCTTCTTTCTCTTCTTTGGAATATTTCTTTGTACTTTTCTCTAAAATAATCTCAAGGCTTTCCATCCGGCTTACGCCTCTTAACCGGTTGTTTATGGTTTCATCAAAATATATTCCCAGTTTATCTGCCAGTCTCTTCCATGCCAGATAATGATACTTATCGGTAAAGCAGATTACTCCGTCCAAATCAAAAATGATTCCTTTATATTTCATCTAATTATCCTCTTGTCTTTTTTTCTTCAACTGTTTCTTCAGCATTACAAGCTCAATTACCTTATTCTCGTTATTCAGATAAATCAGGAACAATACCAGGATAACTGCAGTAACAATCTGCTGAATGGATGCATCTACATTTAATCTTGCATACATCAATGATATGAATGCTGTTGTTACTGCTCCTAACAGATAACCAATTTTTTCATTGCAGAACCGTCCGATAAATCCACCGATAAACATCGGTAAGAAAGCTGTAAACATTACTCCAATTGAGCCAAAGTTTAAAGACATCTGAATATTTCCTGTATTTGAAGCACTAATAAATCCAACTACACCCATGAAGCCGCCTGCAATGGTATAACAGATTACTGCATTGGATACTTCATGAATTCCTGTATTAACAGAAACCTTCTGTCCGGATAATAGTGACTTATATTCATAACCAAATTGTGTATAATCAAAAATCGCAATAAATAAAACGAGTCCAATTACAATTACAAGTACATAATTCAAAACACCTGGAAAACTTGTTAATTCTTTATTTGCTACAAATGACACGCCATAACCATCGGTAAGTGCGAATGCCATTCCTTCGTAAAACAGTGTTACTCCCAGTGACACAATAATCGGTGGTAATTTTACAATTACATAAATTGCTCCGGATATCAGTCCAAGCAATGCTCCGGATACAATAGAAATCACGAGCATATATGGTGTTGAAAGTCCATGGGATGAACAAATTGATGCACTGATTACTGATGACAATAACGAAATTGCTCCGATTGAGAAATCAAATCTTCCGGAATTCAGATTCAATGAAAGAGCAAATGTCGTTAACATTACTGTTGCTGTTGCCCGGAAAAACAAAATCCAGTTTCCTTCTGATTCAAAAAATACAACACCATTCCTCTGACATAAGAGTATCATTACGAGCAGTGTCACTACCGGAATACACAAAGTTCCAATTATCTTTTTTAAAATACTATTTCTTCCTTTACTTTTCATGTTATTTTCCCTCATGTCTTTTCTAAATTCTGCTCCGGAGAATTCCGGAGCAGAACAAAAATTTTATTAATATGTTACTTATTTTGCTTCTTTCTGGATATCTTTAAATCCATAAGCACTTACAAATTTTTCAAATGATGCATAATCTGCTGTAAGAAGTCCATCTAACATACCTTTTGTATATGCAGGGCTGTCTACAGAGCTGTCTACTGCATAGTACTCAGAGAACTCTTCTGGTGAAGTTGCAACCCAGTAACCCTGGCTGAGAGCTAAAGCATTTCCATCTTCTGTACGGATCGGGCTTCCAAGTACTGCACGATAAGTTGCAATAAAGATAGGTCCGATACTTGCTGAGAACTTACCTGCAAGGTAATCAAGCATTCCACCATCCATTGCAGTACCATAGCTTTCTGCATAAGCATCTACGCTGGCAATCTTAACATCTGTGCCTTCAATTGCTGTTCCAAAGAAGTCAGAACCATTTCCAACAGCTAAGATAACCTCTAGGTCAGGAGTCTGTGCCATCTGAGCACATTTTCCAAACCATGCATCATCCATGTCATATCCGCCTACATAACCAACGATATTTACATCACCAATTGCTCCGGTTTCAATCTGTCCATCTGCATAAATCTGTCCAATAATTCCAGCTTCATCTGTAGCACCTTTGTAATTAGCATCTGCTCCACCTGCATCTACCATAGCTGCAATCATACCTGCTGCACGATAAATATGCATATCTGTATAATATGGAATTGCTCCACCGAAGATAGCAAAGTTTTTCTTACCCTGCTCCAGATAGTAATTTGCCATATCATAACCAGTCTGATATTCTACTTCAAGAGATGGTCCGATTGCACCTACATAATGCTCATATCCCTTATAAGTCTCATATTCTTCATCTGTTAAAGTTCCTGTTGCAACTGCATAATACACACCTGCTGCTTCACACTGTTCAATCTGTGCTGCACGGTCAAAGGATGAGAATGAAATAATTGCTTTACAATTATTTGTAATAAAAGTATCAATTGCTGATGTTTCCCCTGCTGCATCCTTTAATTCATCAGAATAAATAAGCTCAACATTGTACTGTTTCTGAATATACTCTGTATAGTATGTCCGGAATGCCAATGCCTCTGCACTTGTTGCATCTGATACAAGAATACCCATTTTAACGGTTTCACTCATATCAAGTTCTGGTGTCTCTTCTTTGCTGCCTGACTGTTCTGTACTTACCACTTCAGAACTGTCATTCTTCTTGTCGCTTCCGCATCCGGTAAAGCATCCTACTACCATGACCGTTGCCAGCAACATTGCTAGAATTTTTTTCATGTTCTTTCCTCCTGTACATTACATGTTTATGTATAAAGTGACTATCACTTAATACCATATGGATATTATCTTGGTAACATCTTTCCTCTCTGGTCACTGGTTGCCAGGAATACTACCAATATAAATATTGCTGCTTTTACCATCTGTCCAATTCCGGAATTCAGATTAAACATCACCATAATCTGACTGAGCAATGTCATGGAAAAAGCTCCGATTACTGCTGCATAAATTTTACTTCTTGCGCCACCTGATACCGGCATACCACCAAATACAATCGCTATGATGACATCCATTCCTACACTGGATGCAGTATTTCTCGTTAAAGTCGGAGCATAGACAATGGAAAGACATGCGCCAAGTCCAACTCCTATTCCAGACATGATAAATGCTATAATCGACATTTTCTTTACAGAAATACCGCTTAATTTTGCACAAATTGGATTTCCGCCCTGGAATTTCTGCATTCTTCCTACTTTAGTAAAAGAGAATACCAGTATACATACTAAGAAAAATGCAGCTAATACGAATATTTTAAACTGTGTTGTATTCAGCCTACTGACCGCCATCATTGGCACTCTTATTTCAGAACCTGTTCCATTCATCTTAATCAGAACCAGTACCAGTGCATTCAATACACTTAGCATTGCAATCGTTGTTACGAAAACAGGGAGGTTAAAAATAGATGCCAGTACTGAGTTAAATAGTCCTATAAAGACCGCCACTCCAAGGCAAGCTGCAAACATTATTACCAGGCTCTCTGTTTTGTTATAAACAATCCCACCTACCAGTGCGCTTACTGCTACAGATGCTCCAAGACTGATATCAAAGGAACCAAGGGTATAAATAAAGATTGCACCTGTTGCTACTACTGCAACCACAACTGACTGGTTGATAATACTTTTCATTCCATATGCAACATTTATATTTTTAGATGTTCCAATGATAAAGAAAGCAACCAGCAATGCCACAAGACCAAATAAAGGGGCAAGGAGCATAACATTTTTTCTTAAATTCTTTGTTTTCATTTCATCCGCCTCCTATATCATGTACTGAATCGCATCTGCTTCTGAAAGCGATTCACTTCTTGGAAATTCATGCATAATCTTTCCATCCTTCATAATCATCAGACGGTCTGACATACCGATCAGTTCTGTTAATTCCTCTGAAATGATAACAATTGATTTTCCTTCTTTTTTCATCTGGTACATCAATTGATACATCGCCTGCTTCACACCAATATCAACGCCTCGCGTCGGGCAGTCCAGAATCAATACATCACTGCCTCGTCCAATCCATTTTCCAAATACAACCTTCTGTTTATTTCCACCGGATAATGCCGAAACATACTGATTTATTCCTGCACATTTAATACTTAATGTTTCCACCTGTTTCTGAACATATTTCTTTTCATTCCACGGGAAAATCAGGAATCCACCAGTTGTAAACTGGTCCAGTCCGCCAACAGCAATATTATCTTTGATGCTGGCATTCAGGCATAGCGACTCAGTGTCTCTGTCTTTTGCCACATATCCAACCATATGCTTCATTGCATCGGCTTCGTTTTTCAATTTCTTTCCTTTAATTCTTATTTCACCAGACTCCGGTTTTTTATTTCCAAACATGACTTTTCCAAGTGTATGCATTCCACAGTGCGAAAGTCCTCCGATTCCAAGAATTTCTCCTTTATGCAATTGCAGATTAAAATCAATCAGTTTGCCAGTCAGATTTACATCTTTCATTTCTAAGACAACTTCATCTTCGCAGCTTCCATCATAATCACTTCGATAATAGTCGCCTTCCAGCTGCCTTCCAATCATACTTGATTTTATTTTGTCTTCATCAAATTCGCTCTTATCAAAAGTAACTATAATATTTCCATCACGAAGAACCGTCAATGCATCGCATTTTTCCATAATCTCTTCCAAATCATGGGAGATGAAAACCACCGCTTTGTTTTCTTTTTTCATCTGTTCCATAATATTGTAGATAATCTCTCTTCCCTTCTGTGACAATGCAGTTGTAGTCTCATCTACTACCAGCACTTCCGGATGCTTATTCATAATTCTTGCTATCTCAATCAGCTTACGTTCCTGTAAATCAAGGCTTGCTGTCATCTGTTCTGCACGAATATGGCTGGCACCGATTGCATCTAAGGCTTCCTGTGCTTTCTGATTTAACAGCTTCCTTTTAACCGGTCCCCATTTATGCTTTTCGCCAAAACTCTTAAAGAACTTTGTCTCGCCAAGGAATATATTCTCTGCTACTGTAATTCCCGGCACTGTTCCAGTTTCCTGGACAATCATTCCAATTCCATGTTCCAACGAATACAGCATTGATTCCGGCTTCCATTCTTTGTCATGATATGTCATCGTACCGCTGTCTGCGTTCTGCATTCCTGCAATAATAGATGTAACTGTTGATTTACCAGAACCATTCTCTCCAATAAGTCCGAGAACTCTGCCTGAACAAACCTCTATTGAAACATCCTTTAATGCAACGGTAGAGCCAAATCTTTTATTCATATGTTCTACTTTTACTAAGATTTCCTGCTTCATCCATATGCCCCTTCTCTGTAATCATTGTTTTTGTGAAAATCACTTTTCTTTTGTTGTTAAATCTATTATAATCTATTCAAGTGGTTTTCCAATTGTTTGTAACAACCAATTCTATTTACTTTTTTTGATAGATATATCATTTTCTTTATGTTGTTATTGACTATTTTTGATATTTAAATTGGAGGATTCCATTATGGATTATGAAGCGTTAAGAACAGTAGTATATAAATTGAATGAAGATGAGCAGTTTTACAAAAAATATTATTATGCCAAACAGCAGGAGTATTCCCTGCAGGAATTCTTAAGTACTATCAATATAGATGATGTACTGCGCCGGCATCTGCTGGTTCCGGAAATCAAAGAAACCATTCCTCCACGCTTTGAAGATAATTTCTTTTTTGATGCAGGAAACCACGTTTCTATTACTGTAACCAGACATAACCGTTACTCTCCGGCACTTACTCACGACCACACTTTCTTTGAACTCTTATATGTCTATGACGGAAGCTGTTCCCAGAAAATCAGTGACAGTCAGCTCACACTGCGCACCGGAGACCTTTGTATTATTCCACCCGGCATCAAACATTCCGTCAGTGTCTTCGATGACAACAGCGTTATCTTAAATATTTTGATTCGAAAAAGCACTTTACATAATATCTTTTTCAATTTTTTAAATTCACCAAACATCCTGTCCGCTTTCTTTTTAAATAATATCTATTCCGAAAACGGCAACGATTATATTGTATTTCACACCGGCAATGATAATGAAATACGTTCTGGCTTTCTCTGGATGTACTGGGAATCTCTGAACCGCTCCCTTTACTGGGATCAGATGATTTCCTACACACTGATGATAACTTTTGGTCTTTTAATCCGGAATTATGAAAAAAGTTCCGAGCTTCCTACTTTCAACCGTAAATCTGATGTGCAGCGTTTTGCCCTGCTTCAATTCATCCAGGAAAATTATGCAACGGTTACATTAGAGCAGGTTGCCGAAAAATTTCACTATACACCTGAACATGTTTCAAGACTTTTTAAAAGCACTACCGGGAAAACCTTTACCCAACTGTTACAGCAGGTCCGGATTGAAAAAGCCCAGATACTCCTTTCTGATACCAACCTTACGGTTGCAGACATTGCTTCCCAGGTTGGTTATGATACAACGGAACATTTTATAAGATTATTTAAGAAAAATCTGAAAATCACACCAACCGAATATAGAAAAAAAGGGATTATCATCTAATCCCTTTTCCTTGCCAGACAACCTTTTTCATGCTATTTTTAATAAAGAATCGAAAGCAGGTGCAATTATGATACAACGTAAAGATTTATTTTCCATCCCTTTTTATAACAAAACACAGTATACCGGCAGCAATCTTGGCATGCGCTACCGCATAGAGAAGCATGTAGAAGATGACTCCACCACTCTGCTTGCCACCTGGTGGCCAGGTCCATATTGCTTTACCGCTACGCCGGATGAACAAAAAAAGACCAACACCTTCGAATATTCCGACGAAGGCATTGGTCAGGCTTGTGACTGGCTCAATCAGGTCTATACAGAAAACGCAGACCTCTTTAAAACTGTTCCTATTTAAAATTTACATCTGATGACGTACAATCTTGTACTCATCATATAACTGATAATACGGGCAGGAATTCGTGTTGCCGGTAAGAAATCTTACCATATCATCTTCATCCAGATCCATATCACAGACATAATATTCGTAATCTTCATCATATACAAAATTTACACAGGTATCACAACTTCCCTGTTCTGCCATAAAATCACTTCTCCTATCTGATGACTTTCTTTGCATTCCGGTTGCAGATCATGTCCAGCATATTTTCATCCGGTTCAAAGATAATGTCTCCAAGTCCGCTTCCGTTCTTATAAATCACTTCATAGGTCTTCGCTCCCGGCTGCTTTGAAGAACAATCCTTTACACTCAACTGGTTGTTGTTATGATAATTATACAATTCATGTGCAGTTGACGGTGCAATCAGCACAACTTCTTCCATCTCAATCTTTGCAATATTTTTTCTCTTTCTCTTTGCCTTGATACGTGCAAAGCTAAGTCTTCCTTCAATATAGGTATATTCCCATTCAATCTGTGATGCAATTTTAAGAAGATACCAGAAAACTGCAAAGATAATTGCAGGAACCAGTAAAATTCCCGGATACACAATAATGGAAACCAGTACACAGAAAATTGCCAACGCAATACAAAGATACCTTAAGATTACATTTACAACAGACACCTTCTTATCTACCAGAACTGTGTTTTCAAAAATACTCATACTTCAAACCTCTCAATTTTTCTTTTTGCACCTGCTTCTCATGCAGATTCTTTTTCATTATATCTCTTTTTCCATGATTAATCCAGTAGATTATATTTATTTAATAATTATGTTTTTTCCGTGTTTTCCAGTAGATTTTTTCGAATTATTTCGTTACAATAGAGGCAAACAGTCCGGGGGCGGGGGAAGCATACGAAATCAAACTATTGTATAGGATATCCCGGCTTTCTATTATTTTTTAATACAGAATGCTGCAGAACTAAGCTGCTTTGTTTTCTTTTGCTATTGAGCCTGTCTTTCCAATGTTTCACAGCATAGCGGCATGGTTCGCTGATATGCGGATGCATGAGAAAGGCTGTTAGGGGCACTTGGAATTTCATCCTGCAACCGGCAATGCTGGCACAGGACGTGCCAGCAAGGTGCAATCTGAACATGGATGTGAATTTGCACCGGTTGCCGGATGAAACAATATCTTTTCTGAAATTCATAGTGCCCCTTGCAGGTTTTCTGCCGCATCCGCATACAACGGACAGTGACGCTATGCAGTGAAAGCAGCGGAAAGACAGCCTGCAATCAGAAAACAAAACAGCTAAGAACTGCAACGCATTCTGCATCAACAAAAAATAATAGAAATCCGGAATACGCTTACAATATGTTAGACGATTCGTTTTTCTCCCCCGCCACCCGGACGGATTACACGATAAAGGAGATTTCTATGAAAGCATATCATTTAAATAAAGATGCCCTCACCCCAATGTCGGTGGGTGTACAGAAGGAATGGGTTCTGACCAATGGAATCGGCGGCTATGCCGGCAGTTCTGTAACCGGTGCACATGCAAGAAAGCACCATGGCTATCTGATTGCCAGCCTGCACCCACCAGTAGAACGTTTCGTCATTCTCTCAAAAATCAACGAATGTCTGATTCGTTCTTCCGGGAAAAAGGATTTTACCGTAGAACAATATCTTGCCGGTGATGGCAGCACTGCTTACCGTGAAGGTATTGAATACCTTAATTCCTTTACTTATGACGGGCTGGTACATTTTACCACCAAAGCTCCGGAATTTACCATGACAAAGACTCTCGCCTTTGAACACGGCAAGAATACTATTGCAGTTTCCTATGATATCCAGAATGATGGAGAGGCTGCTACACTGGTGCTGACTCCGCTCTTTAATTACCGGGTACACCATGATGCTTCTACAGTAGACACTTTAAAATTCGATACTACTTATGAGCAGCCGGAAATCAGACTGGTTCCGCAGCAGAATAAAGATGTCACCATCCGTCTTTTTACCGATGACGGAACCGTTGTTCCATGTGAAGAAAAATATACCACCGGAATGCAGTTACAAAAAGAACTGGATGTAGAATCCGATGCTTTAGATGATAACTACACGCCATACCAGATTGAATTTCCGCTGGACACCGGATGCCGTAAGAAAATATCTATCGTCTGCACCATTGAAGATGCTTATGAAAAGGATGCTTTTGCCACTGCTGCCGCAGAAATGGCACGTTTTGATGCATTAGAGAAAAAAGCTGGCTACCATGATGAACTGGCAGAGACTCTGACCATTGCCGCCGACCATTTTCTTGCATACCGGCAGTCTACCGGACTGATGACTGTTCTTGCCGGACTTCCTTGGTTTACCGACTGGGGCCGGGATACCATGATTGCCCTCACCGGCTTAACTCTGGCTACCGGACGCTATCAGGATGCCAGAGACATCCTGACCACATTTGCCCGCTATGTCCACCACGGCATGGTGCCAAATATGTTCCCGGACGAAGGAACCGATCCATTGTATAATACAGCAGATGCTTCCATGTGGTATTTCTATGCAGTTGGAAAATATCTCGATTACACCGGTACTCCGGAAGATTATGCTTTTGTGCAGGAAACCATTTATCCGAAATTAAAAGAAATTATTGCAGCTTATGAGCACGGAACAGATTTCTCCATCTATATGGAAGAAGATGGACTTATCCATGCCGGAAGCGGTCTCGACCAGGTAACCTGGATGGATGTCCGTGTGGGCGACTGGGTTGCTACACCACGGCACGGCAAGCCGGTAGAAATCAATGCGCTCTGGTATCATGCACTCTGCCTGATGGAAGAATGGGCAACGCGCTTTGGGGAAGACGGTTCCCACTATGCTGCTCTTGCAGCTCATGCAAAGGAATCTTTTGCGAAAGAATTCTGGAACGAAAAAGATGGATGTCTCTATGATGTGGTAGACGGGCTGGAAGGTGATGCATCCCTTCGTCCAAATCAGATTTATGCTGTTTCCCTGCCGCACCGGATGTTAGATGCTGACAAGGAAAAGAAGATTGTAGATAAGGTTTACGAGAAACTATATGCCAAAACCGGTCTTCGTTCCTTAAGCCCGGATGATAAGGAATACCATCCGACCTATGAAGGCTGTCTTGATAAACGTGACCACGCTTATCATCAGGGTACTTCCTGGGGCTTCCTCTTAGGCGGTTTCCTGACTGCTTATGTGCATGTCTATGGAACTTCCAAAGAAGTTATCACACAGGTAGATGCCATGTTAGATGCCACCAGAGAGCAGTTCTACCACGGCTGTATCGGTTCTATTGCAGAAATCTTTGATGGTGATGAACCGCACACCTCCCGCGGCTGCTATGCCCAGGCATGGAGTGTCGGAGAAATTCTCCGGGCATATACGGAGGATATTCTGCCATATAAATAAATCATTTTTATACCAACAGAACCTGCCACCGGCAGTTTCTTACGGATGAAAAAAGAGGCTTGATAAACCAAACCTCTTTTTTCATCCCCATGCAATACCCATATCTCTACGCCGGAATCTGCTCCTTCAACCATGTTTTTTCTTCTTCGGAAAGGAAGTCTGCAATGGTATCATAGACATACTGCTGATACTTCCGAAGCAGTGCCTTTTCCCGGCTGTCTAATTCTTCCCAGTCAATAGCCTCCAGATCAAATGGCGCAACAGTCAATGTTTCAAATTCCATGAACTGTCCATATTCCGTTTTCTCCGCTTTCTTACAAAGCAGCAGGTTCTCAAGGCGGATGCCGTATTTTCCTTCCAGATACAGTCCCGGTTCATCCGAAGTAATCATACCTTCTTCCATGACAGTTCCGGTGCCATACCGTTCCCGGTAACGGAATGCATTCGGTCCTTCATGTACATTTAACAAATAGCCAACGCCATGGCCTGTTCCGTGGTTATAATCAAGCCCCATGTGCCACAACGGTTCCCTTGCCAGATAGTCAAGATTGACTCCCGTACAGCCATATTTAAATTTTGCATCCGAAAGATTCAGATTTCCTCGTAATACGGCAGTATAATGCTTCTTCTCCTCTGAGCTTAATGCTCCAAGGGCAATGGTTCTTGTCACATCCGTTGTGCCATCCAGATACTGTCCGCCGGTATCCAGCAGCAGAAAGCTTTTGTTATCCAGTGGAATATTGCTCTTCCCATCCGGCTCATAATGCACAATGGCTCCATGAGCACCGTATGCAGCAATCGGTGCAAAGCTCTGTCCCAGATAACCTTCTCCCTGCCTCCGGAATTCTTCTAATTTATCACATACCGCAAGCTCCGTTATATGCCGCTTATCTTCCACATGCTTTAACCAGTAGATAAGTTTTGTTAAAGCAATGCCATCCTTCTTATGTGCCAGCCGCTCATGCTCCATTTCGGTGGCATTTTTCACTGCCTTCATAAGCTCAATCGGGCTGTTCTTCTTTACCTTATGTGCCTCTTTTGGAATGGCATCATACAATGCATAATTTGTCATACTCTCGTCTATAAGAATGCTTTTGTCTGCCGGAATTTCCTTTATATCCGCATAAATCTGTTCATATTTGTAAATAAAGATTTTTTCAGCGGAAAGTCTTTCCTTTAAGTCAGCCGGCACACTCTTTTCATTTACATACCAGCGAATTTCATCCGGTGCAATCAGTACATAAGATAATGCCACCGGATTATATGCAATATCATTTCCCCGGATATTAAAAAGCCATGCGATTTCATCCAGAGACGGAATCAGAAAATAATCCGCCTTGCAATCCACCATTGCTTTTCGTACCCCTGCCACCTTATCCTTCCGGCTCTCACCTGCATATTCCACGCCAAGCTCCCAGATTGGATCACAGGATAATGCAGGACGATTCACCCAGATTTCGCCTACGACATCCCGGTCTGGAGCAAATGTAATCTTTTTCTCCCGCAATTTTTCTTTTAAACTCTTTGCCATGCTGGTACTTACGGTTCTTCCATCAAACCCCAATACGGTGCCGGCTTCCATTTTTTCTGCCAGAAAAGTACCAATATCCACTACTCCCGGCTGTCCGCTCCGGAATAACATAATGCCGGTGCCGGCAAGCTGTTCTTCTGCCTGGATAAAATATCTTCCGTCTGTCCAAAGTCCTGCCATATCTCCAGTAATTACCAGTGTTCCTGCCGAACCGTTAAATCCGGAAATATATTCTCGGCATTTAAAATATTCTCCTACATATTCTGATGCATGGAAATCATCGGAAACTATGAGATATGCCGCCATGCCGTATTCTTTCATCTTCTGTCTTAATTCCATCAATTTTTCTTTCAAATCTATCACCTCTATGTTATGCTATAATGAATGCAAGCGGGTCAATTACAGTATAGCATTCGTTATTATGAACGGAAAGGAATTCTTTTATGTTTCGCCTGATTGGAAAAATACTTTTCTTTTTTATAAGATTTATCATACATCTTCCGTTCGCCGTATTCCATGGACTGCGGCGGTTCTTTTTTGGTGTCAATTTTGACAAAATGAATGGCTACGAATTTGAAGAATATGCTGCCGGATATTTAAAACGCAACGGATATTCAAAGGTTACTGTCACCAAAGCTTCCAGAGATTTTGGTGTGGATTTAATCGCAAAAAAACACCGGACTACCTATGCAGTCCAGTGCAAATTATATCAGGGAAAGGTGGGTAACAGTGCCGTACAGGAAGCTGTTGCCGGTAAATCCTACTACAATTGCGATGAAGCAATGGTCATTACCAACAGCGTTTTCTATCCCGGTGCCATTGCCCTTGCCAGAGCCAATGATGTCATTCTCATCGACGGCATCCAGCTAAAACGTCGCAGCTTCCGCTGGAGCAGATTCTTCCAGCTTCTCCTATTTCTTCTACTGTGTGGATTGCTGATTTTTTGCATCATATCTCCGGAATCTGCACTAATCTGATATTCAAAAGAAGTATTTCATCTTAATGATTTTATATACAATTATTATACCTTTGTATTTACTCCGTTTACGTTGGCATGCTCATCTTCTGCCATCGGAATTACCAGACATTTCTGTCCGTTGATTACTTCGGATTTAATCTGGGAAACCTTTTCCGGTTTTACACGAAGCACAACATCATAGGTCTTAACTACTTCGTCAGCTTCTTCCTCTATCTGTTTCTCTTTTAACTGTTGCTGCAGCACTTCAACCTGGGCTACCAGCTCCTTTTCCTTCTGAATCTGCTCATTGGCAGCCAGTGCTTTGCTGTCTACTACATTTTCTGCCAGCGGTGCTTCTTCTGCAAATTCCTCTGCGCAGGTCTTTCCAATCTTTTCTGCCTTTTCCGGTGCAACGCCGCTTTCTTCCATAACATTGGTCAAAAGCTCCGGTGTCAGAATTACCGGGTCTTCTTCCAGTTCTGCTTTCTCTTCTACCAGATCATTTAAGTTCTGCTGAATCTCCATCAGCACTTCACCGCTCTTTTCCACATCATCGCCATATGCCTGTTTGACGATAGAATGGAAGGTCATCTTCTGCTCCGTTGCGGTGCGTCTTGCGCCACAGCCTAATCCCAACTCCATAAATTCCGCATGCGGTGCCTTGGTATCCTTAGTATAGAACATCAGGGAATGAATATCTGTACTGCGGTCGGTAAATGCCGGGAATAAGAAACCGCTGTCCGGTACGCTTACCACCCAGTCACGGATTCTTGGTCCGATACGGTTTTCATCTTCTCTGTAACCCAGTCCCGGTTTGGATAACTGTACCGGACAGATTGCACACAGAAGGTATTCAAACACTTCTTCTGATTCATCCAGTGCATTATTATCCGTGGTCTTGGTCATGACATCATAAGCATCATGGAACAGCAAAATCAGATAGTTGCCTGCATAGTCATAGCTTTCAATGACCATATCATAAAAACGTTCCAGTAACTCAGGATTTTTTAATTTACTTTCCCTTAAACCTAAAAGAAACTGTTGTCTTCCTCCTGCTGCTTCTTCATCCAGTGGAAAATTCAATTCCAAAAGATTATTTCCAATGGTTCCTGATAAGGTTTTCCTGGCAATCTCTAAATATTTATAAAATTCTTCATCTTCCAGATTTAAAAATGTCTCACTTAAATCAACGACCTTATTCTTACCGGCATCTACATAACAGCCACATAATCTTGTAAAGGTACAATTTTCTTTTGTAAAACGTCTCTTTAACTCTGCCACACCTTTTTTATCCATACTATGAATCTACTCCTTTACTACCTTTCTTTTATTTCTTATGTTCCCAAATCAGACTTTTATAGAACAAAGAATGTGCCTTGGCACATTCCCGCGCCTGCGGCGGTCGCTTGCGACATCTACCTTATACGCCGCAGTGTGCATCCTCGCGGAGCGTTTTTGACTTTACAGGAAAGCAATTTCCTGTAAAGTCAAAAAAAGCAAGATAAATTTCTTGCTTTTTGAAAGAGCGATAGACGGGGCTCGAACCCGCGGTCTCGACCTTGGCAAGGTCGCGCGTTACCAACTACGCCACTATCGCATATGCAATTGTATTCTGCAAAGCGGGTGATGGGAATCGAACCCACGTATCCAGCTTGGAAGGCTGGTGTTCTACCATTGAACTACACCCGCAGTTCATTGCCTTTCGGCAATGCCCAGTTCCGGAATCGAACCAGAGACACGAGGATTTTCAGTCCTCTGCTCTACCAACTGAGCTAACTGGGCTTGTGCTGTAAAGCACTCACAGCACTGATTATTTTATCGGAAAAAGCAGGGGTTGTCAAGACAATTTTTCCTGCTTTTTTCATTTTTTCATTTTTATTCCGGTGGCACGATAACTCTGTTCCGTTTTTATGTATTTCGGCTTTATTCTACGGTAATAAGTGCCATGGAATAAGATGGCAGTGTCAGTTCATTATTATCCAGCGTAATTGTATCTTCTCCGGTCAGAAGCATTCCACCGATAGTACCTTCTCCGCCTAAATCTACACCTGAAATGTCAACCTTCTGAGTTTCCTGAGAAAGGTTAAATACCAGTAATGTGGTTTTACCATCATATGTCTTGGTAATTGCTGCTATATTCTTATCAGAAAGATTCTCTACATTTGCAGCGATACCACGGGCGATTTCCGGATAACGGTTTCTCAGGCGGATTGCCTGTTTGAAATAATTATAAATGGAATCCGGGTCATCCTGCTGGTCTTCCAAGCTTCCATTTGTCATCTTAATGCTTTCCATTCCATCCGGCCCTTTACACATACCCTCTGCAGATGCATCTGAGGACCACTGCATTGGTGCACGCTTATTTTCATCTTTTCCAGAGCCTTTCATACCAATTTCTTCCCCATAATAAAGAAATACATTGCCGCTCATCATAAGATTCATGGCTCCGGCAGTTTTAATCTGTGCAGCCTTATACTCGCCACTATAGTATCCGGCACCTCTTGCCATATCATGATTTGTATAAAACGGTGCATCAATATAATTTTCATTATACTGGCTTAAAAGCTCATCCATTTTGCCGCAGACATTGGCATATCCTTTTGCTCCGGACTCTGAGCTTCCTTTTACTGCATTGGCAATAATCCCATCGCCATCTCCAAAATCAAAATTGAATACACTATCAATTCCACTTTCCAGATATTTTGCATATGTCTCACGATCCGTCCAGACCTCTGCCACGATATAGGAATTCTCATCTTTTGCCTTTACCATATCATTAAACCATTTTAAGACTTCCACATTTTCTGTGGTATTATCTGAAAAATATTCTTTGGCACCATCCATACGGAAACCATCTATCCCAAGATCCATCCAGAATGATGTAATCTCATCAAATTCAGCTCTCACCGCTTCACAGTCAAGGTTCAAATCCGGCATTTCACTCCAGAATTTTCCTTCATAATACCAATTGCTGCTGCCAGCTTTATAATACACACTGCTTAACTGATCTGTTGTAAAGTTATAATAATCTACATACGGACAAACGCTGCTATCCGGCTGCTGTCCATCACTTAATCCCTCCAGATATTCCACTGCCTGTGTAAACCATGGGTGCTTGGACGATGTATGGTTAATCGGGAAATCAATAATCACACGAATTCCGCGCTTGTGGCATGCTTCGATTAACTGTTTGAAATCATCTATAGTTCCATACTGCTCATCAATATTTTCATAATCGGAAATGTCATATTTATGATAGGTCGGTGATGGCATGATCGGCATCAGCCAGATTCCATTACAGCCAAGATCTGTATCTGTACTGTCATCTCCATCATTGAGATAATCCAGTTTATCAATTAATCCCTGGATATCTCCGATTCCATCTCCATCACTGTCATAAAAGCTATATAAAAACACTTCATAATAGGTGCGGTATTTATCATCAATGATATTCAGTTCTCCTGCATTTGCCTTTGCCATAGCAGAGTCTTCCACACTTGCGGTCTTTTCAGTTTCTGTCGCCGCAGCAGTCTCTGTTCCCGCAGCATTGTTATCCTGTCTGCCGCCACAGCCGGCACTTATAGTTCCAAGGGTAAGGCACAATGCAAGAAGTAACGCCTGTAGTCTTTTTTTCATATGATTCTCCTTTTCTTCTCTTTCTTATTTCGTTGAAATGAAGGGGTGATGTAAATGCGATGCTTTTGTTCTGCATTTGAAATAACAGGTATTTTCATTCAGACAGAATGTGTCTCAATTCTTGGCAGTACGTTTTTCTGATTTTCAGATGTCTTGCCATTGCTTTGACTGGATGCAGTGGTTGTCCGGCTGATACGGATACCTCATGCAACCGGTAAGGGGCGCTAAGAATTTCAATCTACATTACATCTATTCCGGCAACCGGTGCAAAGTCACATCCGTGTTCCAGTTGCGCCTCGTTGGCACGTCCTGTGCCAACGTTGCCGGTTGCCAGATGAAATTCCAAGCGCCCCTAACCAGTCACAAAATGGTATCCGTATTCAGCCGGACAACCACTTGCATTCTGTCAAACATTGGAAAGACAGATGATAATAAGAAAAGAAAAATGTACTGTTTAGAATTGGAGCATTCTGCCTGGAAAATAACGTTATTTCAAATGCAGAACAATGAAGTATTGAATCCCACACCCTTCATTATCAACTGATATAACAAAGAGAGGCAAAAGCCTGCCTCTCTTTTAAACATTTTAAACGGCTGAAATATTTAGCCTTTTACTGCTCCACTCATTCCCTCTACATAGAATTTCTGTGTAAACATAAAGAGGATAGCAATAGGAATAGATATTACTACAGCACCTGCTGCAAAACATGTATACCAGCTGTTGATATACTCTTTCTCTAACATCTTCCATAAACCGATAGATACGGTAAACTGGTCTGCATTTGCACCACAGATAACCTTTGCAAATACGAAGTCAATCCATGGTCCCATGAAGGAAGTCAGGATGGTGTATACAATAATTGGTTTACTAAGTGGAATGGTAATCTTAGTAAATACCTGCCATCTGCTCGCTCCATCAATGATTGCTGCCTCGTCCAAGGATTTTGGAATGGTATCAAAGAATCCCTTTGCTACATAGAATCCAACACCACTACCTGCGGAGAATACAATAATCAGCGCAATACGAATCATGGAGCCTTCGGATAATCCCAGTGCCTTTAAGATAAAGTATACCGCAATCATGGACATGAAGGATGGGAACAGACCTAAAATCATTGCAATATTCATAAACGGTTTTCTCATTTTAAAACGCATTCTTGACATACAGTATGAAACTGAAAGTACAAAGATGGTTGAAATGATACAGGTAAAGATTGCAATAATCAATGTATTCATGAACATTTTCGGGAAGTTCAGAATACTGGTATCTGTAAATAGCTTAACATAATTGTTTAAAGTATAAGTCTTCGGGAAGAAGGTCTCAACATAAGAACCTTTCTCCGCACGGAAGCTTGTAAGTACTACCCAGAATACCGGAAGTACCCAGATAAATGCTAATATTGCAAGAAATATATGAATCAAAACATTTACAAGTGTTTTACGTACTTTTGCGCCTGATGTGGCTGTTTTCTGCTTACTCATTACATGAATCCCTCCTCATCTTTGTAGGATGTGGTATTTCGATAAGTAACCAGGGCAACAATAGCCAATACCACGAATGTCATAATACCAATAACGGCACCCAGGTTAAAATATTTCTTATCAACAGTCAGCTTATACAACCAGGTAACCAAAAGGTCTGTCTTTCCTGCGGTTGCATCCACCGGAGTAGGATTTCCTCCGGACAGAAGGTATATAACGTTGAAGTTGTTGATGTTTCCTGTAAACTGTGTAATTAAGTACGGTGTCATTACAAATAACATATATGGCAGAGTAATTTTGAAGAAAGTCTGGACAGCATTAGCACCATCAATCTTTGCTGCTTCGTATAACTCAGCCGGGATATTCTGTAAGATACCGGTTACCTGGAGAATCGTATATGGAATACCTACCCACAGGTTGATTACAATAACTGTAACCCTTGCCCACATTGCCTTGGTAAAGAACGGCAATGCTGTGTCAATAATACCATATTTCATAAGCAGTGTGTTAACAATACCGGTTGGCTGTAACATACTTCTCATAATCAGAAGGGATACAAACTGTGGTACTGCAATGGATAATACAAAGCAGAATCTCCAGAATCCCTTTGCTCTTGTTTCTTTCCGGTTGATAATGATTGCAAGAATCATACCGAAAATATAGTTTAATGCTGTTGCAAATACAGCCCAAATCAGGGTCCATCCTAATACGGAATAGAACTGTTTTCCAATACTGTCTCCAATATTCAATATTTTCTTAAAGGTAGCAAATCCAACCCAGTCGAATAACACTAAGTGTTCTCCAGATGTACTGTAGTTGGTAAATGCCATTGAAATATTGTAAATCAATGGCAAAACAGTAAAGATCAAAATTCCCATCAGTGGGAGTGCTAACAGTAATTTATGTAAATTTTGATCAAACAAACTCTTGAAGTCTTCTTTAAATGTGTTTAAATGCTTACCTGCTTTTGCCAGCAGTTCTGATTTATATGAACTTTTTACTGCTTCCCTCCATACAATGATAAATATGAAGGTAATATATAATGTTGCAACTCCATAAAGTAAGATAAGCTGTGAATTATCACCAGCCTGATATTCATAAATACTCTTTGCATCATTCCATACCTTTTCCCGCTCTCTCCATCCAAGTGATGGCAGCATGGAAACTGCATAGAATCCATAAGAAATCATGTAATAAAGATACGCAACCTCGATTGCCAAAAACATAAGACCTTTTACAATCTGTTTATGCGCAATATTGCCCAAGCCCATGATCAACATGGAGAGCTTAGTAATTGCATTTCCCTTAACTAACGCACCAGTAACAGTATATGGTGTCTGGAACTCTTTTGCTTTTTTCTTTTTTGTAGCAGCCTTCTTCACGCTATGGGCCTCCTATACTCTCTATAGTAAGACATCCAGGGTACCGTTGCCGGTATCCTGGAGTCCCCGGTTCTTTTCCAAACCGCTGTTTTAGGAATTCTTATAATGAACTTCCAATTACATCTTCTGCTTATTCAGCAACGTCTGTATTCATAGTTGTGTTCATTTCTTCTGTCTTCTCAGCAGCGTTGTCTTTTGTTACTTCGCCAGACTGGATATTTTTACCCATATTCTCTGCTGGTGACCAGTAGTTACTCATTTCTTTACATAATGGCTGCATGATAAATGTATCTGTCATAACATTTGTAACTGCTGTTGCGATTGGATCGTCAGCTAAAGAGATGTTGATGTTTGAAGGAAGGAGGTTTCTCATTTCATAATGAGCTGTCTGAGCCTTCTCACCTGCTAAGTAAGCTGCAAGAGACATAGCTACCTGCTGGTTCTCAGCATTAGGATTAACACCGATTGCTTTAGATCCGATGAAGGATTTCATCTGACCTTCTTTTCCGTCGATTGTAACGGTAGGAAGAGCTGCAACACCCATGTTGTCGCCAAGTTTTTCTTTAACTGCTTCAGCATCCCATGTTCCGGAGAATAATGCTGCTACACTGTCGCCTAATCCTGCAAGACCAGATCCATCAGCATCTACTAAGAAGTTAGGATTAGCTGCTAAGTCTACTAAGTACTCTGTAACTGCTGCTGCTTTGTCTCCACCGAAGTCGATACCAGCATCTGTATCAGTTCCATCACCGAATAATGTACATCCGTTAGCTACATAGAATGCCTCGATATACCAGGAATCAGTTAATTTGAAAGAAACTTTCTTTCCAGCTTCTCCAGCTTTCTCTAACATTGTGTCAAAGTTCTTTACATCATCCTCTGAGAATACGCTCTTATCGTAGTACATAAACCATGTATTAGGAGTAAATGGGAATGCTACTACTGAATCGTTGTATGTAACAGATGCAAGGATAGAATCAGAGTTTGTAGATGTTACATATCCAAGATAATCTCCACCAAGCTCTGATAATGCGCCTGCAGATACCAGATCCGGGATGTTATCGTTAGCAAGCATGTAAACGTCTGCTGCTGCTTCAACGTCTTTTGTTACGTTGTCTTTTGCTTCACCCTCTGGACATACGCCATAGTTGAAGTTAATTTTCCAGTTTGGATGCTCAGCTGCAAATGCTTCACACTGATCCTGAAGCCAGTTTGTATCCTGATCTTCCTGTGGGCTCCATACTGTTAAGTCACCCTCCCAAGCTTCATCTTCTGCTGCAGCTTCTTTTTCTGTTGCTGCTGCTACTTCAGTATCTTTCTTGTCTGTGTTCTTGTCTGTGTTCTTGTCTGCGTCTTTGCTACCGCATCCTACCATGGATACTGCCATAGCTGTTACAAGAAATAATGATAATGCTTTCTTTTTCATTTTCTTCCTCCTTAAAAATGTGATTTCGATTAAGCATTTATATAAAACGGTAATCCGTTCTATATCATATAGAAATTATCTGCGGTATACTGCCGCAATGGTGCGGATCCATGCTCTTCGTTCTTCACTCAGAGTATCTTTTCCCACCCGCCATTTCCAGTTCTGTCCGACTGTGGATGGCTGATTCATTCTGGCTTCATTGCCAAGCTGTAAAATATCCTGCATCGGAATAATTACCACATCCGCTATGCTTGAATAAGCCAGACGGATTAAGGCGTCCGGAATTTCTTCCTTCGAGCCGATATTCAAATATTCATAGAGGTAAGCCAGTTCATATTCTGTCTTATCCCGGAAATAACCAACAACAGTATCATTATCATGTGTTCCGGTATATACCACTATGTTATTTTCTTCAAAGTTATGTGGAAGATTTTCATTTCCTGTATTTCCATCAAATGCAAACATCAGGATTTTACTTCCAGGCCATCCAATTCTTGCAAGAAGCTTTCTGCTCCCGGCGATGGCACTTCCGGCATTGTCTGCTATAATTCTGCAGTCACCGGCACTTTCTTCCATCACATCTGTCAATTTCTTTCCAGGACCCTTGTTCCATTTCCCATTGCAGCAATCCTTTTCCTGAAACGGAATCGTATAGTACCTCACAACTCCAAGGAAGTGGTCAATCCGGATTACATCATATAATGCTGCGTTTTTCTCAATCCGGTGCCTCCACCAGTCAAACTGATGCTCTTCCATATAGGAGTAGTCATATACGGGATTGCCCCATTTCTGACCTTCTTCCGAAAAATTATCCGGCGGGCTGCCTGCTACATGCTGCTGGCTTCCGTCTTCTTCTAATAAGAAGAGCTTCCGGTCTGCCCACACATCGGCACTGTCCATAGCCATATACAGCGGTATGTCCCCAATAATCTGTATTCCTCTTGTATTTGCGTACTGTTTTAAGAATTTCCACTGTTCATAAAATTTATACTGGCAGAACTTCCAAAACAGGATCTCTTCTTTTAATAATTCTGTGTATTCCTGTAATGCCTCCGGTGTACGGTTTCTGATTCCCGGTTCCCATGCCATCCATTCCCGGTTATTTTCTTTTCCTTTGACTGCCATAAACAATGCATAATCAGCCAGCCAGCAATCATTGTCTTCTTCAAACTTCCGGAAAGAAGGCTTTGCGGTATCAAACCGTTCAAATGCTTTCTTTAATATCTGAAAGCGGTTTTCAAAAAGATTGGCATAATCAACATCTTTCTCATCTGCACCCCAGTTATAGCTTCGAATCTCGCTTTCCATAAGCAGACCGTCGCGAACCAGGTCATCTAAATCTATCAAATACGGATTTCCTGCAAATGCTGATATTGACTGATACGGACTGTCTCCAAAACTGGTTGGACCAATTGGAAGTATCTGCCAGTATCTTTGTTTCAGGTCTACAAGTAAGTCTACGAAATTGAAAGCTGCATCACCCAGAGTTCCGATTCCATAATCAGACGGAAGACTTGTTATTGCCATCAGAATTCCTGCTCCTCTGGTTAGTCTCTTTGCCTCCAATGTTTTTCCCCCACATCGGTTTTTATTTTTTGCTTTTCGTTAATTTTCGTATCTGAGGTTATTTTACGTCTTTTTAACATTTTTGTCAAACAAAACGGTCCTTTTAACATTATTTTTGCCGTTTTTGACGGAATTCACATTGTTTTTTTGGTTATATTGCTATTCAAAACCCTGTTTTTTTTCGAAAAATAATATTTTGCAGTACTTGCACCTGTCATGCAAATTCTATATAATACAGAATATAAAAAGTTTTTGATATAATTTTGCTTAAAATATACCAGATTTATGGAGGCTTGTTATGGTCACAATTAAAGATATTGCCAACCGGCTCGGCATTTCCGTCAGCACTGTTTCCAAAGGATTAAACGGCGCCAGTGATATCAGCGAAGATTTACGGCAGATGGTTCTTGATACCGCTGTAGAAATGGGATATCAGTCCAAGAAGATGAAAAAGGATGAAAACAAGAAGCTTTGCCTTTTTATAGAAAATATGGAATATGAAACAGCCAACCAGTTCGGATACGAAATCATCCTAGGTTTCCGCCAGGCTGCTTTCCGGAATGGCTGGTCCGTCAGTGTAGTTCCGGTTACTCCCGCTTTCCAGATGACCGAAAAATATGATACTTATATGTTAAAGAACGGTTATTCCGGTGGGTTCCTG
This sequence comes from Roseburia sp. CLA-AA-H209, assembly GCF_020687575.1. NCBI lineage: Bacteria > Bacillati > Bacillota > Clostridia > Lachnospirales > Lachnospiraceae > Roseburia > Roseburia sp. CLA-AA-H209. The sequence continues at coordinate 5,963 of NZ_JAJEQU010000008.1, read as the reverse complement.
GTAGGCTTTGCTCTCCATGATGACTGGATGCGGCAGCTTGCCTTCACCTCCATTCCGACGGTTCTTTTCGATAATTATATTAAGAAGAATCCACATGTGTGCTATGTGGGAACAGATAACTTTGAAGGAATTGAATCTGCAATCGACCATCTCTATCAGCTTGGGCACAAAAAGATTGCTTTCCTCAACGGTTCTCTCTATTCCATGGTCAGTGAGAAACGTTATCAGGCATATTTAGATGCCATGAAATCCCACAATCTTCCAGTAGAGGAAGATATGGTTGCACATGGCTACTATGTTGCAGACAGTGCAAAATATCATGTACCGAATTTTCTTGCTGCCGGAGCAACAGCAATTCTCTGCGGTAATGACCTGATTGCTTCCGGAGTCATTACAGAATGCCGGCTTCGAGGTTTTTCTGTTCCGGATGATATCAGTGTGGTTGGTTTTGACGACCTGCCGATTTCTTCTTTCTTAGAGCCGCCACTGACTACAGTCCGTCAGGAAAGAACCGAGCTCGGCAAATGTGGATATGCTGCTCTGAGCAACCTTATTAATCATGTCTCCGTCAGCATGACTTTACTGCGTCCGCAGCTTATTACAAGAGCATCTACTGCTCCATGTGCAGAGCGTGAAGAAGAGGCAGAAGAAGAATAGGACTATTTATAAAAAAAGGAAGCGGTTACCGCTTCCTTTTTTAATGCCCGCGACCGGAATCGAACCGGTACTGTGTCACCACAACAGGATTTTAAGTCCTGCGCGTCTGCCAGTTCCGCCACGCGGGCAAGTATCTTTTTATAGTTACATAAAAAAATTCTCATTGCATAACCACAACGAGAATGGGCAGAGGTGGATTCGAACCACCGAAGCAATTTGCAGCAGATTTACAGTCTGTCCCCTTTGGCCACTCGGGAATCTGCCCATTTATCAGTCCTTAATTGTCCTGACGAATATAGATTATAGCATAACGCCCTGCTGTGTGCAAGGCGTTTTTATGCATTTTTTGCATTTTTTATTTTGCCATTTTTTATTCTTCCGGATTCTTTCTCTTCAGAATGACAGCTGCATGCTTTGGCAATGTAATATCCAGTCTTCCATTGACGATGTCATAGCTGACAGAAGAAATGGAGTATCCATTTTCACTGGTAAAAAGTATCTGTTCTAAAGTTCCATACTTCGGAAGCCCCACTGCCCATACAGACAAATCAATGTGCCGGATATTTTCATCATTATTTACAATAATGACAAACTGCCGTTCCCGGTTAAATCTTCCATAGCAGAGAAGATTATCCTCGCCATTTAAAAATTTCACACTTCCGGTACGAAGTGCCGGGTTTTCTTTATGAATTCTGATGATATCACGATGGAAACGAATCAGCTCTTTATCTTCCCTGCCCCACGGATAAGTTCTGCGGTTATCCGGATCTGTAAATCCACATAGTCCGGCTTCATCACCGTAATAAACGGTAGGTGCTCCCGGCCAGGTCATCTGAATAACAACCGCCTCCCGGAGAACTGCTGTATTTACGCCCTCTTCTGCCGCTTTTGTTCCAAGTTGTTCCGCTCTGCCCACCTTATGATTGGTTCTGGTTAAGAATCTGGAATGATCATGGTTGGAAAGTTCATTCATGGAGCACTGCAGCGATGGTGTCAAAAAGCTTGCCATATAATGCTTCATAGCGCCTTTAAAGTTCTCAAACTTTCCAATATTTTCCGGTTTAAAATCATCACTGTGTTTCTCCATTCCGGTAAGAAACCATGTCACCGGTTCCATAAAGGCATCATAGTTCATAACCGTATCCCACTGGTCTCCACCCAGCCAGTCTCTCGGGTCGCCGTAATGTTCTGCCAAAATCACCGCCTGCGGGTTGGCTTTCTTTACGGCATCACGGAATTCTCTCCAGAACTGATGGTTATATTCCGGACTGTGTCCCAGATCTGCCGCAACATCCAGTCTCCAGCCATCGGCATTATAAGGTGGAGAAACCCATTTTGCAGCCACATGCAGAATATAATCGTGTAATGTATCTGAATCTTCGTAATTAAGCTTCGGCAATGTATCATGTCCCCACCAGCCATCGTAACTTCCGTTATCCGGCCATGCATTCTGATCATGGAACTGGAAAAAGTCATTGTACGGACTGTCCTTGCTGATATAGGCTCCCGGTTCATAGCCTGCTTCACTACGGTAGATTTTTTCACGATCCAGCCATTTATTAAAGGAACCGCAATGATTAAATACTCCATCTAGGATGACACGGATGCCCCTCTGGTGCGCTTCCTTTACCAGCGTTGCAAAAAGTTCATTGCTTGCCTCCAAATTCCGTTTATCCGTCACGCGGGTGATATAGCGGCTGGCATGCTGGTTATTGCGGTCACCCGGTTGTAAAAGTTCTCCCTCATCCACCACTATTTTGCCGTAATGCGGGTCAATATAATCGTAATCCTGAATATCATACTTATGATTGGACGGAGAAACGAACAATGGATTGAAGTATATCACCTCTATTCCAAGTTCTGCGAGATAATCCATTTTCTTTCTCACGCCCTCTAAATCTCCGCCATAAAATTCTGCTACCGAAAAATTCTCCGGGCATTTCTCCCAGTTATCTACCTTCTGACTGGTAGTACGGATATAGAAATATTCATCCGTCAACGGGTCATTGGAAGTATCTCCGTTGTAAAAACGGTCTGTTAAAATCTGATACATAACCGCCCCCTTTGCCCAGTCCGGCGTGGAAAAGCCCGGTACAATTTCAAAATTATACTGCGGTCTTGGTGTCTGATTCACGCCATAGCGGTCAAAGATACAGTGAAGCATTCCCGTCTCAATTTCAAAGTAATAGGAGAAATGCTCCTCTGTCATACGAATTTCTATGGAATAATAATCAAAGAGCCCCTCTGACTCGGTCTTTTCCATAAAATATTTTTTCTGTTCTGTGCAAAGCCAGACTGCATCTACATTATCTCTTGCTGTACGAAAACGAATGGTCACCAGCTCTCCGGCTTTGGGCTCTGCCGGACTACGATAATCTTCTGTTCCATCAGAAAAGAGTGCGCGTTTTCTAAGAATCGGGCGCATCTGCATAATATACTGCTGAATTCTGTTCAATTCATAAATCGATTGCTGTTTCTTCATCATCTTACAACAAGCCTCTCGTTTCTAAATAATTATTTTTATTACTATAATATACGAAAGTTCCAAAGATTACAACCAGAAAAGGACGGATACATTTTCCGTATCCGTCCCCTCTTAAAGAAGTAACTCTATGAAATCTATTATATACCTAACTCCGCCTTTACGTCTGATACCCATTCTTCTACGGTACCATACCATTCAATCATTTCATTTAATTTGTCTTCTTCAATTTCAGTGTCTCCCTCTAACAGCTCTTTGTGCTGCTGTAAGACATCTGCCATTTCAATCATGGTATCAATCACATCCTGGTCGTATGCATCCGGATTCGCATTGATGGCATTCGCTACTTCATTGAATGATGTGCTTGCTTTATTGAATGCATCAATTGCAGCCTGTTTATCCGTTCCCCCGCAGGCAGCCAGTGAAATGCACATGGTTAATACCACTAAACATGAAATTATTTTCTTCATTTTTATCTTCCTCCTGTCTTTTGTGCGTCATCCTCGACTTAGATATATTTTACCATTCTTTCTTATCCAGCAGGAGATTCACGTCTCAAACGGCAGTAAAATGTACTGAATCGACATTCTTTTCCGACAGATTCAGACGGAGTACAAAATACTCTTTTTCCAATGAAAATGTATATACCCCTCCATAGCGTTCCACAATGGCACAGATACTCCGGGTTCCGATACCATGTCCTTTTTTCTTTGAAACCGGGACTCCGTTTTCGAAGATTGGTGCTCCGGCACAGGAGTTTTTTATCTGTAAAAATACCTGCTGCTGTTTTTCATAAATCTGTACTTCTATTCTGGCTTCTTTTCCCTCTTTTTGTACTTCCCTGCAGGCATGGATGGCATTTTCCAGGGCATTAGACAATAGCACACACAAGTCAGTATCACTTATCACCGCCTTCGCTTTCATGCCGCCTTCCACTTTCATTACAATTCCTTCCGCTTCTGCCCTTCCTGCAAAGGATGACAAAATCAGATTCGCAGCTTCGTTTTCACAATACTGTATCACCTTCTGCTGTTCCAGCTCATTACAGATATCAGATATATAATCCTCTGCCTTCTGTATCTGATGGTTCTCCAAACAGGCATATAGATATTGTAAATGATGACGCAGGTCATGGCGGTAACGGCTGGCCAGATTCTGTGACTCCCGTAACGCCGTTATTTCACGCATGGACTGTGCCACCTGCATATCAAGGCTTTTTTGAATCTCCCTCATCCGGTTTTCTTCCTGTCCTTTTGTAAAGTTATACAACAGGAACACAAGATACGCTCCACAACAGATAAATGGCATAAATTCCACGACAACCGGAGCTCCACTGGACAAAAGATCTGTATACACTCTTGTCAGATAATCAAATACATAATACAGCACCGGTATCACACCAAACTGACACTGCATTTTTCTGGAATAACAGGAAATATAACGGACTGCCGGCGTCATAAAGTGCAGCAGGCCAAACAGTAGTGGCAGGGTAATCAATAATTCCACCGCATCCAGCATCAATGCTCCTCCGCCCAAAATTTCCACTGTAAGAAGTGCCAGCCAGCGTCGTAACTGGCAGCACAGGTAGGCTGCCATCACAGAGAAAAACGGCCATAACAATTTACCGGTCAGTCCACATAACAGTAAAATCAACGGAACATGTACCAGCAGCGGATAAATCTGCCTCAAAAAGCCATCCTCCCATACATAGTAAATAATCCCCTGTGCAATTGGAATCAGTGCGATGCATATCCAGAATATAATCCGGTTTTTCCGCCGGTCCAGTGCATCACAGAAGGACGCCGCCAGCACACTTCCAAAAACACTGACTGCCACATTGTTAAGAAGGGACATCCAAAGGCTCATAACGTCACCTGCCCATCTTCAAATGCATTTTTCAGAAATGCACTCTTTATTTCATTGTATTTCCCTCTTGGAATAGGAATTTCCACAAGGCTTGACATCGTAATGGTACGATAAGAAAGATTCTTTATATATTCCAGATTCACAAGATATGAACGATGTGGACGTATAAAAGTTCCATAAGGCATAAGCTGCCGGCCCAGTTCATCCATGCTGCCGCTGCATTCATATACCGTCCCATCGGTCAGATGTATCAATAATGTCCTGTGGATTACTTCGCAGTATTCCAGCTGTTTTAACGCAATCCGGGCAATTCCCGTCTTACAGCGCAGTACAATACTACTGCCATGCTCTTTTTCCATCTGTTCTAACATAGAATCCAGTAGATGATAGAAGCTGCCCTTTTCAATCGGTTTCAACTGGTAATAATATGCTTTCACCTCATAAGACTGCACCGCAAACTCCACAGAAGAAGTAAGAAAAATAATTTTGATATTATTATCAAACTTCCGAATCTCGGATGCCGTTTGGATTCCATCTACCCCCGGCATTAAAATATCCAAAAACAAAATATCAAAGCGGGTTCCTTTTTCCATTTCATTCAGTAAATCCAGCGGGCTGTGATAGACTTTTGCATCTATTCTGTAATCACGCTCCCTGCGATACTCCTCCAGTAAGCTCTGCAGTTCTTTTAAAACCGTATCGTCATCATCGCAAAATGCTGCCTTTATCATGTTGTATCTCCCATCTATGTGTCAGCTTTATCGAAATATTCTTTTCTTAAAATTCATTATAGGCAGTTTTGGGACCGATGTCCACTGTTTGAGGGATGGGAGTTTTCTATGCGAGATAAGTGAGGGAAAAGCTCCCTCACTTACTCGCGTAACAAAGAATGTGCCTTGGCACATTCTCGCGCCTGCGGCGGTCGCTTGCGACATCTACCTTATACGCCGCAGTGCGC